>DASCOW010000285.1:0-1862 GCA_036012205.1 Verrucomicrobiota bacterium | reverse complement strand
AGTACGGAATTGCCGGGTGCAGTGTGTGCCGTGTGATGCGCGACAACCTGCTCGCGAGTCAGCGACGTGACCGCATCAGTTTCCCCGAGGTTATCGAGCCCATAGCCGGTGTTGCCAAAAAGCAAACGCCGAAGTGTCTTGAGTGTGTTCCCAAGTAGATGATCGCGCTGCTGTCCAATGGCAGCCAACTGGGAGGTGCGCTCGCGCTCAATCTCGCCTGTGTCAAACGTCGGGGAAAGGAGCAGGTCGAGCAATACCGATTGCCCAAGCGCGGCATCCTCGCTGAGTATGTCGATACTTAGGCCGTAGCTATTGTTGCCGCTGTACGTGTCGACGCAACCGCCGGCAGACTCGATCTCGGAGGCAATCTCGGGGGCGGTCCGCTTGGCTGTACCTTTGAGCATGGATCGGCTCATCAGGCGAGTCAGGCCGCTTGTAGCCAGAGTATCGCTCAACACGCCGCCCAACAGGCCTACGCGAAAGTGGGTGAACGGCAAACGACTGTCCGCCTTGAGCAATAGTCGAGATCCGTTGGGTAGTTCGATTTTCTCAACCTCCGTGGCTCGGCGTGATGAGGAATGTACTTGCCGGTTTGAGCGGGAACCGGCAGGTATCAGCGCATAAAACGTTTGGCTGTCTTTGGTCAAATAGCGCTTGGCTACGGCTTGGAGTGTGTCGGGAGTAACGGCACGCGCGGCCTCAAGTTGCTTGCGGGAAAAGTCGAGATCGCCGGCGCTCAGCCAACTGCTGCCCAAGTCGGCCGCGCAGCCCTGCATGGTCTTGAGTGAGGAGAGGTTGGCGGCGGTGAACTGCTTGATCGCCTTGGCCAAATCTTGATCGCCTACAAGGTTGTCCTGAAACTGTTGCAATTCTTCAAGCATGGCCTGGCGCGCTTGGTCAAGTTTGTCGGCGTCTGTGATGGCGCTCATTCCGAACAATCCCGTTTGCTCGCCGGCGTACGTCCACGCATCCACGGAGTGGACCAGCGCCTGGGTATCGCGAACCTCCCGGTACAACCGCGAACTGCGTCCGCCGCCCAGCAGGGTGGAGAGCACATCCATCGCTGGGATGTCATCATGCCGAACATCCGGCACGTGCCATGCAAAATGAAAGTGCGCATGTTCAAATGGCCCTTCGTCGATCACTTCGCGAAGGGCCATCTGCCTTGGTTCTTCAACCAATGGGACGGAGGGCAGGGGACGCGTCGGTTGATTTACGTAACCTTCATTAACCCATTGCTCTACCTCCTTTGGTTCGATGGCACCGACGACAACAAAAAAACAATTGTTTGGGGCGTAACGTTCGTTGTAGTAAGCGATCAGGTCGTCACGAGTCAGTTTGTCAAAAATATCCCTGTACCCAATAACCGTGTGCCGGTAGGGGCTTTTCGTGTAGGCCGTCTCGAACAGTCTGCGACCAGATCGGCGGGACGGATCATCGTTGCCCATGTCCATTTCACGGCGGATGACATCCAGTTCGCCAGCCAAGTCTTCTTTGGGCAGGGTGGCGTTCTGCATGATGTCACACAGCACTTCGGCGGCAAGTTTCGCGCCAGTGTCGGGAATTGTAATGTGATAAACCGTTCGATCGAACGAGGTGTAGGCATTCATGTGCCCACCGGCATCCTGAATGCAATGATCGATCTCCAATCCAGTGCGGTTGGCAGTACCCTTGAAAAGCATGTGCTCAAGTACGTGCGACATACCGGCGCCGAGCCATTTGCCCTCGTGAATGCTCCCGGTACGGCACCAAGCCTGAACCGACACAACCGGAGCTGAATTATCCGCCAACAAAATTAACTGCAACCCATTTGGCAGGGTAAGCAACTGAGGAGAACAAGGAGGTAAATCAGACACTTGCAG
>DASCOW010000284.1:0-4760 GCA_036012205.1 Verrucomicrobiota bacterium | reverse complement strand
TGGTCTCTAGACCTTACGGGCTGACGGCCAGGCGATCGACCTCCTCCGCGCCGCCGATCATCACGCCGTTTTCCTTGTAGCGCTTGAGCAGGAAATGCGTGGCGGTGGAGGTGACACCCTGGATCGTTGCCAGCTTTTCTGCCACGAACGAGGCGACTTCGTGCAGGCTGTTGCCATCGATGATCACGAGCACGTCGTAGCTGCCTGACATGAGGTAGCAGGAGTTGACCTCGTTGTACTTGGAGATGCGTTCGGCCAGGCGATCGAATCCCCCCCCACGCTCCGGAGTGAGCTTGACCTCGATCACCGCCTGCACGCCGGCGTTGCCGCTAGCTTCGTCGCTGAGGATTGCCTGATAGCCAAGGATGTCTCCGTCAGCCTGGGCTTGGCGGATTTTGTCACGGATTTCCTCCTCGGACAGTTCCAACATGCCGGCCAAGTCACCGGTGGAGAGGGCGGAGTTTTCCCGAAGCAGTTTCAGCAGCGCATCCATGACCGGGACGATACCGCTTGGCCGGGCGCTTGGCCAAGCGCGAATGTCAGTTGGCGTTTAGAATGGAACTGTAGTAGTTCGTCCAAAACCGGATGACGATGAACCCCACCGTGATCACCACCGCGCCATAAACCAGCCCGGTGGCCACGCCGGCCGCGCTCTTGAGGTGGCGCGTGCCTTCCTCATGATACAGTTTGGCCAGGCGCTGCAGCGAGTCATCCAGTTGGCCGGAGACTTCGCCGGTGGCGTACAAGTCGCGGAAGGTTCTTGGAAAATCCTCACGCTGTTTAAGCACCTCGGATGGCAGCAGGCCGCGATCCAGATCCGGCAGCCAGGCCCTGACGCTGGTCGTCAGCCAGGGTGAACCGGAGGCGCTGGCGGCGCTCTCCCAAGCCTCGCGGACGTTAACCCCGGCGTTGAGCAGGGCATGCAGCGCGAATGACAGCCTGGAAAGTTTGAGTTCTTTCAATGCCGGGCCGAACATCGGCACGCGGTGCCAGATTTTCTCCAGCCAATAGCGAAGGGCAAACCCGCGGTTGGCCTGGCCGAGGTAGAGAATAAACACCACAGTGCCGTATAGCGCCCCCAGTGCGAGCAGCGACTGCGAAAACGCACTCAGGAATCCGGTATCTCCTCCTCCCACCAAGCTGGCACCGTATGAGATGATGCCTGGCATCAGAATGATGAAGTGAACGATGAACACCGGGTAGGCCAGCCTCAGTAGCACTTCTCGGATGAGTGCTGAGCGCTGGGCGTAATGGTCGGAGAGGGTGCGCAGGGTGTCATCGAGCCGCCCTCCGGTTTCGCCGGCCTCGATCATCATCCTGTCAAAAGAGGGCAGCCAGCTCTCGCGTTCCTTGAGTGACTCGGAAAACGTCTCGCCGGCGTTGAGCCGGTCGATGGTTTCGCGGAGGTGCTGGTGGTCGCGCTGGCTCGGTGGTGGGGTCTGCTCAAGCGACTGAGTCAGGCCGATGCCGGCCTGCTGCAACACGCTGAGCTGATGATAAAACTCAGAGCGGCGCCGGAAACTCTGGGGGGTCTCGATCAGGGAGGCCATTTCCTCCCAGGGAGAAGAACGTGATCAGGCGTGGCTGTCGAGCATCGCTTGCAGGTCGGCTTTGCTTCGCGCACCTACAGCCTGCTCCACGACATCGCCGCCCTTGAAGATGAGCAGGGTGGGGATGGACTGCACGTTGAACTGCACGGCCAGTTGCTGATGTTCGTCGATGTTCACCTTGCCAATCGTCGCTTTGCCTTCGTTCTCGTCGGCGAGTTGATCGATCATCGGGCCGATCATTTTGCACGGGCCACACCATTCGGCCCAGAAATCAACCAGTACGGGATTGACAGATTGTAGAACTTCGCTGCCGAAGTTGTCCGCAGTCAGGGTAACGACTTTGTCAGAGGCCATCTTAAAATGCGCGCTGCCGGAAATTAAAACAATCCGCCAAGCTTGGCGAGGAATGCTGCCAAGCAAAGCGCACCGACCGCCGTGACAGCTGCCACAGCGGTGTCGACCGGATTGTCGGCAGGTGCCGATTTCTTGACACGGGCTTTCTTCCTCTTGGGTGCCGCCGTGGCTTCGGCTTCGACTGCCGCAGTGACGGGTACCTCCTCTACTGCAGGTGGGGCTTCCTTTTTTTCAGCGGCAGCGGGTGGCCTGGTGATGCCAACGCCGGATGTCGCCTTAGGCGGGACAGGTATCTTAATCGTGGAGGCCGCCTTGCCGCCTTCAGCTGCCTTGACAGCTCCGGCAGGGGGCACGGCGATCTTAATTGTCGGCGAGGCGGCAGGCTTCGGCGGCAGGCTGATGCGCACCGTTTGTTTCTTGGTCTCTTGCGAACCGCCAGTGGCCGGTTTTTGGGTGGTTTCTTCAGACATCGTTCAGAAGTTCAAAAGGCCACGGAGTCTATGTAGGCACCGTCGCTGTGTCAAACGCTTAAAAAGGAGTTTTTGTATATCCGAGAAATCCGTGTCTCAACACAAAAACCTCAAAAAACGTCTCCGATCCCGGTCGGGCTGTAAGCCGAATTCTGTCTGCGCACACCGGACAAGCCGGATGCGGAGAGGGCCATTTATCTTGTGCGACCCAACCCGGAGCCTCAATGGGACGGGCCGTCCCGGGCTCCCTATTTGGTCTTGCTCCCAATGGGGTTTACCGTGCCCCCTCGATTACTCTCGGGGCGGTGGGCTCTTACCCCACCTTTTCACCCTTACCCGGCAAGCCGGGCGGTTTGTTTTCTGTTGCACTGGCCGTCGGCGACGCCTTAAAGCGCCGTCTCCCGCGTGTATCCCGCCCTTGAGGGATCGAGTTACGCGGCATCGCGCCCTGCGGAGTTCGGACTTTCCTCCCCCGGCAAGCCGGAGGCGACCCTCCGCCCTTCCGGGATCGAAGAACGCAGCCAAGCTACAGCCGCATTCGCTGACAGACAAGCCACTTGGCCAAGGGGATTGACTTTTGCCAAGTCTTCTATAAAAGGAGCACGGCCAACGCGCCAGCGCACCAAAATATATCATCATGGCAATCGAAACAGGAACCAAGGCACCAGATTTTACCCTGAAATCGAAAAGTACAGGCGACGTCACCGACGTGACACTTAGCAGCAACTTTGGCAGCAAGAACACCGTGCTGCTGTTTGTCCCGTTGGCGTTCACCGGCGTGTGCACTGGCGAGTTGTGCGACATCACCGCCGGACTCGGTGCGTACACCGAACTCAACGCGGACGTCATCGGCATCAGCGTGGACAGCCCGTTCGCGCAGGAAGTCTGGGCGCAGAAGGAGGGCATCGGCATTACACTGGCCAGCGACTTGAACAAGTCGGCCGCAGCTGACTACGGTGTTTTGCTCGACGATCTGATGGGCTTCGGCTCGGTCTCTGCGCGAGCGGCGTTCGTCATCGATAAGGACGGCGTGGTTCAATACAGCGAGCAGACGCCAACCCCCAAAGATCTGCCGAATTTCGACGCGATCAAGGAAACCTTGGCCAAGCTTCAATAAGCTGTCATTCAGTTGACGTGCGGCGGTTGTTGAAGCGACCGCCCTTTTTGTTTGGCCATTTGCGTCTGACTGGGTTGGAATCGGCGCGAGCGATGGCGGCTGTCTTCAAAACTATTCTGCATGGATTCCTGATTGGAGTCGCGAACATCATCCCTGGGGTGAGCGGTGGAAGCATGGCTCTTGCACTTGGCATTTACGAGCGCCTGATCGCCGCCGTGGGCAACGTCGGCCTCGACACCCTCAGCACTGCGCTCGGCGTTTTGGCTTTTCGGGATGGTGCAAAGGAGCGTTTCTGTGCCGAGTGGAGGCGTGTTGATGGAGTATTTTTGACTTGGATCGCTGCCGGCGGCGCGGTGGCTGTGGTGGTGTTTTCGCGCGTTATGGTGTGGCTGCTCGAGCAGTGGCACGATCCGACTTACGGTTTTTTCAGCGGGCTGATCCTTGTGTCGATCTGGGTGCCCCTGAAAATGATCGACCGCTTCGGCGCGGTGGAAGGGATGAGTGCCATGGTTGGTTTGGGGCTGGTGCTGACGTTAACTTTCTCGGTGGATTCGGAGCAGCAACTCGGTGATTCCAAGCACAAACTCGAGATGAAACAAGCCCAAGTTGAGCAGGCTGCCGAGAAAGCGCTTGGCCAAGCGGATGCGAAACGGATCGCGTTTTATTTTTTGTGCGGTGCTGTGGCCATCTCGGCGATGGTGCTACCGGGGGTCAGCGGATCGTTCATGCTGATTTTGATGGGTGCCTATTTCGAGGTGTTGCAGGCGGTGAATGCCTGGGACGCGCTTGTGGTGCTGGTGTTTATGGCGGGATGCGCCGCGGGACTGCTGCTGTTCACTCGGTTGCTCAAGTGGGTGTTGTCGCGCTGGCACGACCCGACGGTGGCTTGGTTGACTGGCCTGATGGCCGGATCCCTCGCGGCTCTTTGGCCTTTTCGCAAGTTTGAAACCGTGGGCGATGCCAACGTCGGTTTTGAGAGGGTGGATATCGACTGGATTATCCCCCCGACTGACGCCAACACCATGTGGACGCTCATCGCCTTTGTCGTCGGCTCCGCTCTCGTCGCGGCTTTCATCAGGCACGATCAGCCAAAGGCACAAAAAAGGGCGGCGGAGGGCCGCCCGGAAATTGGTTCGTCCGGTTTGGGTTAGCGGAAGTTGATTTCGCTTTCGCTCATTTCATTTTCGCAGGGTTGGTTGGTGGGTGCGCCGGCTTCGCGATCGGTGCTTTCCACCAGGCTGTTGGCTAGCAGATAGGCCTCGACTTCCT
>DASCOW010000283.1:0-6936 GCA_036012205.1 Verrucomicrobiota bacterium | reverse complement strand
CCGACGAGGTTCGTGCGGTGGTAGAGGCGTACTCGCGTGCCGCGCACCATTACCGGAATCAGGCGGGCGGCTTGGCCAAACTGGTCAAGTCGGATGACCCGAGCCTGTCCGACAACGATGCCAAGAGCCTCGTGGCTGGTATCCAGTGGAAAAACACGCTTGAGAACTACACTTACTTCGGTCTGGTGCGGGGCGCGGCAGCAGGTGACCTGCTCAGCTTGGAGGACATGATCGCAAACATTACCGACATTCTCATTAAAACCGGCGCGCTTGCGAGCGACCCGCTCGATGGCCGTCATTCTTCACTCTATTTCGACCAGATTTTAACCGGGATGAAAGGTGACAATTTTCACCCGGCCAACCGGATGAATCTCATCGAAGGGCTTGGCCAGGGAACGGTCGACTTGCAGGGTGTACGCACCAACGTCCACCTTGGGGCGCTCAGCGACGATCAGTGGAATACGCTCCGCGCTGTCGGCGACCTCAATGTGCCGTCCATCGGATTCCGCCGCGGATCGGCAGCCATCTCACTCTCCAGCGAGCACGAGTTAAAGCGGCTCAAAAAGATGCTGGACAGCTTTCCAAGTTTTTACCTCCGCGTCGTTGGCCAGGCGCGTGCCGTGGGCGACCCCGAGGCCAACCGCCGCTTGGCCAAGTCGCGTGCCGACTCAGTCGTCACATTTCTCAAGGGCGAAGGGGTGCGTGCGAACCGCATTCGCACTGAGGCCACCTCGACCGCCTCCCGCTCCGGTTCGGCCCAGAGCGTCCGGTTCGAACTGGGCCAGGTGCCGTATTGAGGGAGCGCGTGCAATCCGCGACCGGGCAATTGTCCAAGCGCAGCGTTGACGCCCCAGCCATTTCTGCCGACGTTTTCCTGTTCCCGCAGCGGGAGAGGGTATTGCAGTGAGCGAAAACAAAAATATGGCCAAGCGCGTGATGGTGGACATCCTTGGAAGTCCGCTTGTGCTGATGCCGTTCATGGCCGGTTCGGCGGCGTTCGCGTCGCTTTTTGCGCTTGGCCTGAAAGGCTCGGCAGCGGTGGGCGCGGTGCTCGTCGGCCTCGTTGGCACGCTCGCTTCGGTCGGCACGTTTTTAACCAAGTTCATCCTCGGCAAGGACAAACGCGTCAAGCAACTCGTCGAGGCATCACGCGACAAGGCCAAGCTCGACAAGCAAAAGGCGCTCGACCACTTCCACCATCGGCTGACGATGGACGGCGATGAGCGCACCGAGATCGCGATGCAGGATCTGCGCTCCCTGCGGCAGGCGTTCCGGCAACTCGACAAGATCGCCCCCGACCTGAACCGGGCGATGATCGTGGACATCCAGCAGCGCTCGGAGGGATTGTTCCAGCAATGCGTCAGCTCGCTCGAGAAAACGTTGCAACTCTGGAAGACCGCCGACAGTCTGTCCTCCGAAAAAGCCCGAAAACCGATTCTCGAACAGCGCGAAAAACTGGTCGGCGACGTGGTCCAGACCGTCGAGCACATGAGCCGGACCCTGGCCTCCGTGCAGGGCATCACCAACCGAAGCGACGGAGACGCCCGATTGCAGCGTCTGCGGGGCGAACTGGACCAAAGTCTGGAGGTGGCGAAAAAGGTTGAACAACGGGTCGATTTGCTGTTAGGTTCGAGTCACGCGCAGAATTTATCTAAAATCAACAAATCCAAATAAAGCAGTATGTTCGGAGCAATAGGCAGATGGTTCAAGGCAGTCTGGTATAAAATTACCGGGCAGATCGATCAGGCTCGTCGTGGTTTGGACTCCGATCCACATGTTATGCGGGCCAAGTTTGATGACATCATCAAGGGCAAGGTCAATCAGATCCACACTTACAAGCAGGCCGTGGCTACGCTCATTGCTCAGCAGGAGAAAAAGATGGTCAAGGTCAAGTCATTGACCGAGGAAGTGCAGAAGCTGGAGAACCTAAAAGCCGGTGCGTTAGCTATGGCCAAGCAGACTGTGGCCAAATTGCAGGGCGAAGGCCAAGCTAAGGAGGAAATCCATGCCAACGAGGACTACAAGAGGTGCCTCACAGCTTATAATGACTTTGCGGCAACATTGATCGAAAAACAGGATCACATCAAGGATATCGAGGGTGACATCAGCGAATACGACGGCAGCATCGCCAACCACAAGGTGAACCTGCAGCAGTTGCAGCGTGACATCGAGAAACTCAAGAGCGAGGCGGCTGACGCCGTGGCCGACGTGATCACTTCCAAGGAGGAACGCGACTTGGCCGACATGATCAACGGGATCTCCAAGGACGGAATGTCCAAGGAACTGCAGAACATGCGGGATCTCCGACATGAGATGCGGGCCGAGGCGCGAGTTTCCCGAGAGATGGCCGGGACCGACACCAAGCAACAGGAGGCGCAGTTCCTCGAGTATGCCCGGAGCAACACAGCCACCGATGAGTTCGACGCATTGCTGGGAGTGGCAGAGGGAACAGAAGGCGCGGAAACCGCGGCAGGCGAGCCGGAGGAAATCGAAAAAACAAGCAGCGACAGCATCCTTCCGGAATAGAATTTAACAGGCCTCCCGGTTTGGGGGGTCTTTTTTGGGTTTACGATGATTATTTAATAAACAATGAAAAATATAAACAAAAAAACTAGCTGGGCGGTTGCCCTTGGGTGTGCCGCGTTAATCACCCTGAGTGGTTGCAGTGGCAATCAGGAATCCACTTCTTCTGAGGCTGCCGACACAAAAACAGTTCCAAGCTTTTCGCTGGCCTGGAGCGAGTATCCCTCGTGGAGTGTGTTCGGTGTTGCTGATGTGACCGGCATCATCAATGGCAAGAAGGGAGAGCTTGGCCGGGTGGAGGAAAAGTGGGGGGTCGACATCGAGTTGAAGGAGGCCGAGTACGATCCTTGTCTTGCCATGTATGGTGCCGGCCAATGCGATGCGGTTTGCATCACCAACATGGACATATTAAGCCCGGCAACTGGCCGCCCGGGCGTGATGGTACTGCCGACCTCGACCAGTGATGGTGCTGATGCTTGTTTGGTCACTGCTGACATTAAGTCGGTTGAGGATTTGAAGGGCAAAAAGGTTTTTGGGCTGGAGAAGTCCGTATCGGAGTATTGTTTTGTCCGGAATCTGGAGTTGCTGGGCCAGAAGGAAGGGGACTACGAATTTGCAAACATGGATCCCGGGGCGGCTGCGCTTGCCATGCAGCAAAAGCAGGCGGCGCAGCAGGCAATCGTTGTCTGGAATCCATTCGTGATGGAAACGCTGGGTAAACGCAAAGATGTTCGTGTCCTGTTTGATTCAACCAAGATTCCAAACGAGATCATCGATTCTGTGGTGGTGGCCAAAGCGAGTTTGGAGAAGGAAGGCGGGGAGGCGTTTGCCTGTGCCGTGATTGAGGCCTACTACGAGGTTAACAAGGCGTTGGCCGATTCCGCCAAGCGTAACGAAACGCTGATTGCCATCGGCGAAAAATTCTCGAACCTAGGCCTAGAACAGATGGAGAAGGTGGTTGAGCAAACCAAGTTCTACGGCACTCCGGACGAGGGGTTGGCTGTCCTGACCGGATCCGACCTGCCTAAGATCATGGACTCGGTGGTGTCGTTTTGTGTGGCCCATGATATTGTGGGCAAGGCGCCTTCCATTGGTTACGGCGATGCCGCCAAAGCCGCGGATGCTGCGGTCCGCTTTGATCCGGCATTTATTGAAAAGGTTAAACAGGGATCAGCCAAATAACGCGTTTGCGATTAGTTATATCCGCCGGTAAATGATTCGCCGTCCCATAACCCGGTCTTGGGCGGTGATTTTTGGGTGCCTGTCGGTGCTGCTTCTTTTGGCGGGGTACACCTTGGTTTCGCACCGGCAGCACCGGGTCAACCCGGACGACACAACGATTCCCAGTTGGAGTCAGTTGTCCGAGGGTGTGAAAAAACTCACCCGGCTGGACCGGAAAGATGAGCGGTGGATCGTGGAGGACTCGATCGCGACCGGACGCCGGTTATTTTTTGGGCTTGGCTTGGGTGTTGTTTTCGGGTTTTCGATTGGGATGATGATGGGATGCATCACTCCGATTGAGGCATTTTTGCAGCCTCTCATTTCGCTTTTGGGCAAGGTGCCGCAAACGGCAGCTCTTGCGGTATATTTTGTTTTCTTTGGAACCGGGATGGAGATGTACGTCGCCATGATTGCGTTTGGCATTATTCCCGCCTTGGCAGTGACGGTTCATTTGGCAATCAAGGATCTGCCCTCGGAGATGCTCGACAAGGCCTACACGCTGGGTGCGTCCCATTTCGAGGTGGCGATCGAGGTGGTGTTCAAGCAGGTTTTGCCCAAGTTCATCGACGCAGTGCGCCTGGCTATTGGCCCGGCGATTGTATTTCTCATCGCCGCCGAGATGGTGGTGGGCGACGTTGGTTTCGGTTACCGGATTCGCCTGCAATTCAAGCTAACCAACATGAACGTGGTTTACCCGTACCTTGTAATGTTGGCGTTCTTCGGTTTTGCACTCGACTACGGGCTGCGGTTTTTGCAGGCCAAGCTTTGTCCATGGTACCAGCGTGATTCGAAATGACCGGGGTTAAACAACACAATTTCGGGTTGCATTGCCGGGAAGTCAGCCACTGGTTCGGCGACAACAAGGTGTTGTTCGACCTGAGCCTGAAGGTGGATGCCGGGCAGTTTGTGGCCTTGGTCGGACCAAGCGGCTGCGGCAAGTCAACGCTGCTTCGGGCCATCCTTGGCACGCATTTGCCGCAGAAGGGGGAGATTTTGACCCTGCAAAATGGGCGCTTAGCCAACGCCGACCGCCCAGGGCGCGACCGAGGCATCGTTTACCAGAAATATTCGCTTTATCCGTTTCTGACCGCACTGGACAACGTCGCACTTGGCCTGAAACTCGACCAGACCACCACCGCCTTCCGCTGGTTCAACTGGGTGGGCTGGGCGAAAAAGAGCCGTCAGTTTCGCGATCGGGCCGCCGCGTTCTTGGACAAGGTCGGGCTTGGGCAAGCGATGCATTTGTATCCGAGCCAGATGTCCGGCGGCATGCAGCAGCGAGTGGCGATTGCCCAGGCGTTGATCATGGAGCCGGAGATCATTCTGCTTGACGAGCCGTTCGGCGCGCTGGATGAGGCGACGCGGGAGGAGTTGCAGGAGATGCTTCTACAGTTTTACGAGGAGAACGAGAAGGCCGTGGCTGAAGGCAAAAAGCCATCGTACACGCTCATCATTGTCACGCATGAACTCAACGAGGCCATCCGTGTGGGCGATCGTTTGGTTGGACTGTCACAGTACTGGGACTGGAAGGCCGACGGTCATCAACACAGTCCCGGGGCTACGGTGGTCTATGACAAGCCGGCACCTGTGTTTCGCTCCGATGAGAGGCCGGACTATGAATTGTTTGCGGACATCCGGCAGGACATCCGGCAGGTCGTTTACAACCCCCAGGTATTGCAACAGCGCAACGAACACATTAAGTTGAGTCCAACCAGTTAATCATAAAACCAACATGGCAAGCGACAACAACTTCCTTCGAACGGCCGGCCGAGTGCTCAACGCCGGCCAGTCGCGGGCGCTGATCCTCACCGGCAACATTCACGACGTCTTCCATACCAACAAAGGCGGTAAGGACGACTACTCGTCACTGGTTGAGTACCTCACGGGCAACTGGAACCTCTCTAGTCTCATCTTGATCGTGTACGAGTTGAATGGTCCCATTCGTTTCCTGCGAGAGAAGGATGCTGGGCAGGTACGCAAGGCATGGATCGAGTGGCGGCTTGGGATGAATCCCGACCAGTTGGCCATTAACCGCATGACCGCCTCCGAGGAGGTGCAGTCACAGGTTGATTCCGTTACCAGTTCCTACGACGACTCGATGCAAAAAGCCGTCAGCAATCCGACGCTGGCGCTGGAGTTGATGCGCCAAATGTGCCTCTGCTCGCGCACCAAGCTGGGTGCTTCTCCCTGTCTCAAGGGGGATTTGTTAATCCTCATCGAGGGTGCAGACATGTTGCTGCCGGACGCGCCGATCACGAGCCTGAACGACATGGACCGACAGCGCGTAAGCATTTGTCATGACTGGTTTTGTGACTTGGGATTTGTCAATGGCGGTGACTCGGTGGTGATGATTGCCGAGTCGCGGTCGCAGCTGAACCAGCGCATCGCCCGCCTGCCGCAGTTGATCGAGGTCGAGGTGCCGTCGCCCGATCTGGAGACGCGCAAACATTTCATCTCATGGTTTTCTCGCAACGATAACAAAGACCGCAAACTCCAGCTCTGGGGCACCCAAGGGGAACTGGCCGAGCTAACAGCCGGCCTATCTTTGCATGCGCTGATGCAACTGCTCAAGGGAGTGCGCCATGGCCGGGCCAAGCTTTCTCAGGAGGAGGTCGTCGCGAAGGTGGAGGACTTCATCAAGAGCCAGCTTGGCGAGGAAGTGGTTGAGTTCAAAAAACCGGGCCATAGTTTGACCGACGTGATTGGATTCAAGCGCTTGAAGACATTCCTGAAAAAGGAAGTCATCCCGCGGTTTGGAATGGATAGCGGCGAGGCGCTTCCGGGCGCGGCGATCGGCGGGCCGATTGGTGCCGGCAAGACATTCATCTTCGAGGCAGTGGCGGCGGAACTGGATATGGTTGTGCTTGTCATCAAGAACATCCGCAGCAAGTACTACGGCGAGACAGACGTCATCTTCGAGCGGCTGCGTCGTGTGCTGATGGCGTTGTCACGCGTATTGATTTTCATAGACGAAGCCGACACGCAACTTGGTGGGGTTGGCTCAGACACGCACGCGACGGAGCGGCGGTTGACCGGCAAGATCCAGTCGATGATGTCAGACCCGTTGCTGCGAGGCAAGGTGGTGTGGTTGCTGGTGACGGCACGCATTCACCTGCTCTCACCGGACATTCGCAGGCCGGGCCGGGTGGGGGATTTGATCATCCCGGTGCTTGACCCGGAAGGGAAAGATCG
>DASCOW010000282.1:0-1965 GCA_036012205.1 Verrucomicrobiota bacterium | reverse complement strand
AGACTGGAGGTGTCAGCTAGACGGCGGTAAATCTTGGCCGACTGCGCCTCGTCGTCCACCCAGTCACGCAGGCGACGCCAGGCGCGCATGAGACTTTCGTGAGAGATATCGATGACGGTATTTGGCGTGACTATGGCATCACCGCTGGGCATCAGGAAAGTGCGGCCCTGGCGCCGAAAAGCATCCACCACGGTGCGAATTTTGTCTTCATCCTTCTCGATGATCTCACACAGCTCGCGGAACTGCATCGGCCGCCGAATGCCTCGGTTATGATCCACCTTCTCGGTGAGCGCCTTGAAGAGTTTTTCTGCGATCCATCGGTGCTCGTCGTCCGGCAGTTCGGCGTGGACCTCGTCGGCGTGGCGGCTGAGCGCCTCGTCCATCCCACCTGTCGCCTGATAGTGGTCGAGGTCCAGCGGGCCTGCCGAGCCGCTCTCGGCCCAGTGATCCCAAGTCCGCATGAGGGCATGCTGGAGGATCGGCAACTGGTCGGGATCGTCGCCAATATCGTTGAGTAATCGCTGCACAAGGCGAGCGGTGATCTCGCGTTCGCCGACGGCCACCGGCCCCTCGATGGCCTGCCGGCGTTGGTTACGGTTAAGACGCGGGATGAGATATTCGCCCTCATTGACCGCCTCGGCCAGGCCGCGGAACTGTGCGCAGTCCCCCAGGAAATCGGATCGCATGGTAAGAACCACGTAGATGGGTAGGTCAACCTGCTCGCTGGCCTCAAGCAATAGCGTGATGAAATGCCCGGCTTCCTCATTGGAGATGCCGCTCATTCTCCGGAAGCGGAAGATTTCCTCAAACTGATCAACGACCAAAAGCAGGTTTGTGTTTTCCGGCAAATCGCCCTGCTTGATGGCTTCGACCAAGCCCATGCCACTGCGGGCCAGAGAGGAGCGAACGTGCGAGGCGATATGTTCCTCGTCGGCGTCGTGGATGTCCGCCTCGATAAGTGCCTCGGCGAGGTTAGTCAGGGGATCTCCCCCTGGTCGCATGACGGCGACCTCCCACGAGGAGCCCGCGGTGGCCATCGTCCCACCGTGCAGTTCCGGCAACAACCCGGCACGGACAAGCGACGATTTGCCACTGCCAGAGACGCCGACTACGGCAAGGAAGCGTGTCTTACGCAGACGCGTGAGAAGCTCAGATGTCTGTTCCTCTCGTCCGAAGAATAGATATTTTTCCTCAATCTGGAACGGGCGCAGTCCGGGAAAGGGATTGAAATGGGCATCCTGTGGATTCATAGCGTTCAGTTGGTTGTTTTGGCCTGTTCGACAAATGGGGCAAGAACCTGAGCATCAAAATCGCCCGACTGGGTCAGTACTTCTGCAAAGTGGGTCTTGAACCGGCCTTTTCGGCGATCCTCCGGCGGGGCAATGAGGACGGCCTTGGCGGCGAGTGGCTTTGTGCGACCGAAGCCGGGAGCCTGCATCAGGTCCATCACCTTCATCTCAACCCATGACCGTCCCCCGGCCCCGTAGTAGATTAGTACCGCATCACAGAAGGCTAGCTTTTGGCGGTGAGCTTTAGCGATGTCGATCTCCTCTCCCTCAAATAGTGGCAGCGAGACTTCGAAACCTTGTCCAAACAGGTAATCCTCCAGCGGTTCGATCGCTTCCTCGTCGCGGGCATCACATATTAGGTAAACGCTTTTAGCGTCGGTTTTTTGGGCAACATCGGGCTTCTTAGTGGCGGGAGGCTTGGGCTTGAGTCGTTCAAGGAGGTAACCCTTTAGATTGTCGAGCGATTCCTCGATGATCTCTGCCCCTGTCTGCGTCAAGGTGTCTTCGTTGATGCGCCGGATAAAATCGATTTGCCGGTCGTCCCCAGCCACCACGCCGCGCGGCAGCCATATGATTCGCTCGAGGCCAGACTCTCGGCTTAAATCGGCAGCGATCTGGTTTTGTAGATCCGCCACAGAACGGTCGGCTTCCTCCGGGATCATTCCGTACCGGGAGC
>DASCOW010000281.1:0-1073 GCA_036012205.1 Verrucomicrobiota bacterium | reverse complement strand
CGTCTAGCCAAGTTTCTGGTGGGCCTGATTTTGTTCGCCGAGGTTGCACTGCTGCTGTTCGGCCTCGTGCCGGAGCAATACAAGGTGGCGGCCATTTTCCTGAACGGCATCCCGCTGGGCATGGTGTGGGGCTCGGTGTCGCGCTATCTCGAGGGGCGGAGGGCGTCGGAGGTGATGTTTGCCGGGCTGAGCTGCTCGTACATCGTCTCCAGCAGCTCGGTGAAAGCGTTCGGCACGTGGTTGATGGAGCGTGGCATCGACCAGTTTTGGATGCCGGTCACGGCGGGATTGTGTTTCCTGCCGATCTTTGTTGGCGCGGTTTATCTGCTGAACCAACTTCCGCAACCTAGTGCGGCGGACATCGCGGATCGCAGCAGACGTAGTGTGATGAATTCCGGCGAGCGTTGGGCGTTTTTTCGCACCTTCCTCCCGGCGATGCTGTTGCTGTTGCTGGTCTATTTTTTCCTCACGGCGTTCCGGGATTTCCGAGACAACTACACACCGGAAATTTTCAAGGCACTGGGCTACGACACCAAGCCGGAGCTGTTCCTCAAAGCGGACTGGCCGGTGGCCTTCGGCGTGATGACGGCACTGGCCTGCCTAAACCTGTTCCGGGATCATCGTTACGGGCTGATCGCCGTGTTTGGGGTGATGCTGACCGGGATTGTGCTGATGGGCACTGCAACGTTGCTGCACGATTTTAAAGTCATCTCCGGCCTGTGGTGGATGATCCTGATCGGCACTGGCGCCTACCTGGCCTACGTGCCGTATGGCGCGGTGTTGTTCGAGCGAGTGATGGCCTCGACCAAGGTCGCTGGCACGGCGGTGTTTGCGATCTATCTGCACGACGCGATCGGCTACACCGGCTCGATCACCGTCCAACTCTACAAGGACCTTGGTCAAAGCGAGCTGAACTACTTCCAGTTCCTGCGAAGCTTCACCTGGCTGCTCTGCGGACTGGGGCTGGTATGTTTCGTGTCCAGCTGCCTCTACTTCATGTCCAAGCACAAGCCGACTGCTGCGGACGAGTCGTAAACGGCTTCGTTGTCTTGCGCGGCTGCGACGGTTTTGCC
>DASCOW010000280.1:0-1510 GCA_036012205.1 Verrucomicrobiota bacterium | reverse complement strand
TCATGGGCGCGGTGGGTAAGTCCGGTCAACTGCCGCTGCATGTGTGGCTACCGGACGCGATGGAAGGACCCACGCCGGTCAGCGCGCTGATCCACGCGGCGACGATGGTGGCAGCCGGTGTGTTCCTCGTGGCACGCACAATGCCGCTCTTTGAGAATGGCGGCACACTGCCGGTGGTGGCTTGGACAGGCGCAATCACTGCGCTGGTTGCCGCGTTCATTGCACTTGGCCAATACGACATTAAACGCATCCTGGCCTACTCCACCGTGAGCCAACTCGGCCTGATGATGGTCGGCCTCGGCGTAGCAGGTGTGTCGGTGGGGATGTTCCATCTTTTGACCCACGCTTTTTTCAAGGCGCTGCTGTTTCTCGGCGCGGGCTCGATCATCCACGGTTGCCAGGAGGAACAGGACATCCGCAAGATGGGCGGCATTTGGAAATCCATGCGCGTGACCTCCATCGCCTATCTCTGCGGCACGGCAGCGCTGTTGGCGTTTCCGCTTACAAGCGGCTTTTTCAGCAAGGACGAAATCCTGGCCGGCGCCTGGGCCAACGATTGGTCAAAACCGATCTTTTGGATCGCCGCCATCGCCTCGCTGCTGACAGCGCTCTACATGACCCGCCAATGCCTCTACGTGTTCCCCGGCACGCATCGCGATGCACACTCGCCGCACGAGAGCCCGCGCATCATGACGGTGCCGCTGGTCATTCTCGCCGTCTTCGCGCTTGGCCTCGGCGGCTTGGCCAAGAGCAACGTATTGGACAAACTCCCGGGCGAAGCGGCGCCTCACCCGACGATCGTCCTCGTCGTCAGCGTGGCCGTCGCACTCGGCGGCATCCTGCTCGGCTGGCTGATTTATCGTGGCCGCTCGCTTGGCCAAGCGACTGATCCGCTGGCGGTCACGCCGCTCGTTCGCAAATTGTGGTTCGACGAGTTGTACGTCGCCACGGTGGGTCGGTTGTGGGCGTTGGCCATCGTCATCGTGGAACAACTCAACGAGTTATTGCTCTTCATACGCGACTTGGCGGTACTGCTGGCTGACAGGATCGGAAACGCTTTCGCCATCGGCGGCGACCGCAAACTGATCGACACACTTGCCTTCGACGGCATGTGCAACCGACTGCGCTCAGCCGGCCACGCCGTGACCCGGCCACAAAACGGCTTTCTCCCCGGCTACCTCCGCCTCATCGCGCTCGGCGCGGTCGCGCTAGGGCTGCTGGTGTCCTGGATGAAATGATCACCGCACTCACATTGGCTCCGGTGGCGGCGGCCGTGTTGATTTTGGCCCTGCCAGAACGTCGCGCCCGCGCGGTGGCACTGACCGGTGCACTGGTGTCGTTGGCCCTCGCGGTGTGGATGCTTTTGCAGTTTAACGAGCAACCTGGGGATCTGAAGTTTGTGGAAAAGGTGGAGTGGATTTCACAGCTTGACACTGATCAAACGACGGCAGCGGAAAAGAAGAACAAAACAATGGTGTCGTACTTCGTGGGCTTGGACGGCACCAACGCG
>DASCOW010000279.1:0-6790 GCA_036012205.1 Verrucomicrobiota bacterium | reverse complement strand
TTGGGTACCAACTTCTCGCGCAAGAAATTCGAGATCACCACCAACCAGGGTGGCGCAATGAATTTTGCCAGCGACCGCATAGACCTCAAGGGCACTTCGCCTTACGGTGTGATCAAACTTCGAGTGGAGGGGCACCCCGAGGCTCAGCCAGTGTGGACTGGCCTCACCAACTGGGCCATCAACGGCATACAACTCCACAAAGGCGAGCAAACGGTCAAAGTGCTCGGCACCGACCAATGGGGCAACGTTCGCAGTTCGGATGAGATCAAAATCAACAAGTCCGGCAACGCCGCGCCGGTGGCGATCCTCAAGTCGCAGCCGGCCTCGTGGAATGTCCCAACGGAAAGAGTACTGCGACTTGATGCCCGCGAGTCGTACGACCCCGAGGGCCAGTCGCTGGTGTTCGACTGGTCGGCGAGCCACTTCGAGCAGATTGAGTTGCGCCCACTTGGCCAAGCGCGGGCCGAGGCGGTTTTCACGAGGCCAGGACTTTACGGATTCACCGTCAAGGTGACCGACGAGGAGGGCAAAGTATCACGGGTGGAACGCGAGGCCGCCGTATACGGCGCGACCGGCTTCAGTGGTTTCGTCGAGCCGACACTAGAAGATTATTGGTTTGCTGCAAACGTCACACCACGCCGTAATTTTTCGCCGGATGTCTGGTACTCGCTGGACGACGTGCCCGGTTGGCTAGAGTTGCAGGTGCTCAACTTAATGGCGAAGCCGTTGGCTAAATCGATGCCATCTTACCCTTACATATCACGAAAATTGCCGGAACAAACTGACTGGGCGTTGCAGACCAAGCTGCGCTTGGTTTCACAGCAGTTCGGCGATTATGACACCGGGTTGATGGTTGTGCTGGGCAGAGGCAATAAGAAGACACGTTACACCATCGGCTTCAATGACGGGGTGAATTTAATGGTCAAAAAAATATCGGCAACCGGTCAAATGACGACGTTGAATTCTAAACCCATCGCATTTGAGGAGATGGTGGTGCGCATTGTTCGCGAGGGTGATAAACTGGTCTTTGAGTGGAAGGTGGAGGACGCTTGGGAAACATTTTCTGCATTGCCCATTGAGGCCGATTTCCCGGCGTTGAATGGAGGCATTTTTTTAGCGACCGAAAACGAGCAGTCGATCCGGGTCGGCTTCGACTACGCCATGTTGATTGATCCATCCGCCGTGTCGCCGCTCAAGGGTAATTTGCGTTTGAGCGAAATCATGTACAATCCGATCGGCGGCGACGTATTTGAGTACCTCGAGTTGCTTAACGCCGGTAGTAGTGCGGTGAATTTACGCGATGCGCAATTCGATCGCGGCATTACTTACCGCTTCGGCAATGTCTCGCTCGAAGCGGGTGGACGGATCATCGTGGCGAAAAATCGCGGATCGTTTCTCTCTCGCTACGGGACGGTGGGCATCCGTCTGGCTGCCGGGCAATATGAGGGCCGGTTGAAAAACGGCGGAGAGACGATCGCGCTGATCGATGCCGATGGCGATTTTGTATTTGAGGTGAACTACGCCGACGGCGGTACCTGGCCCGGCCGTGCCGATGGCAACGGCAGTTCGCTCGAGGTAATCAATCCGCAATTCGACCTGAACAATCCGGCAAACTGGAACTCAAGCATCAGCTACCACGGCACCCCCGGCGCCGGCATTGGCCAGATGCCGACGGTCGTGATCAACGAGGTGTTGGCGCACTCGGACGCGCCGCTTGAGGACGCCATCGAGTTGTACAATATTGGCCAGGAGGCGGTCGATCTCGGCGGGTGGTTCCTCAGTGATAGTCCTAACAACCTTCGCAAATACCGCATTCCCGACGGCACCACGATTGCGGCCGGCGGCTATCAGGTTTTTTATGAACAAGCGTTTTTGCTCGACAATGGCGACAGCGGTTTCTCGTTGAGTTCAGTGCGTGGGGATGAGGTTTGGCTTACCGAGATCGATGCGGACGGAGCGCTCGCGCGCTTTGCCGACAAGGTTGAATTCGGATCGTCGGCCAACGGCGTGTCGCTTGGCCGTTTCCCGAACGGAACCGGGCCGCTCGTCGCGATGGATGACCTGTCACTTGGTTCGCCGGTTCGCGCAGGGCAAGATGCTGTGCTTCTGGCATCGTTCCGCGCTGGCAAGGGCGCTCCGAATACGGGTCCGCTGGTTGGCCCGGTTGTGATTAGCGAAATCATGTACGCCCCGGCTGATGGCTTGGCCGAGTACGTGGTGCTAAAAAACATTTCCGATCTAACCGTGCCGTTATTTGATCCGGCCAATCCGGGCAACGCCTGGGAACTAGCCAATGCGATCGAGTTCACGTTCCCAGCCGACTTTGTGCTGAGAGCCGGAGCGTCAGTGCATGTTAGCAGTGTCGAGCCATCGCAGTTTCGCGCACAGTACGAATTCGACACGACAGTGCGGATGCTTGGGCCGTTCGAAGGTAGGCTGAACAATGCGGGCGAGAGCGTACAGTTGCTGCGGCCGGATCCGCCGCAGACGCTGCCGCCAGACATCGGCTTGGTACCGTACATACTTGTCGAAAAGGTAAAGTACAGCAGCACCGATCCCTGGCCAGTTATGCCAGAGCATGGAGGTATACCTATCCAGCGTGTCAATTTATCGGCCTACGGCAACACCGCGAGGAACTGGGCCAAACTAGGTGACGAGAAGGATAGTGACCTCGACGGCATGCCGGATAGTTGGGAGACGGCTCAAGGGTTTGACCCGCAGGACGAGGACGATGCATTGCTCGATGCTGACTCGGATGGTTTGACCAACGCGCAAGAGTACGCCGCCGAAACCGATCCGCACGATGCAGAGAACGGTTTGACGCTCGAGGTCTCGCGATTGTCCAACGGTATGTTGCGGGTGAGTTTTTCGGGAGTGAAGGGAAGGAGTTATTCGCTGCAATCCAGCTTGGCTCTTGATCAGGAATGGCAGCCTTTGACCACTTTCTTTCCGGAAACGAGCGGAAAGGTATCACGCACAATCTCTCCGCGAGTTAATCGTGAGCGGTTTTTTAAGCTGGTGACTCCGGCCAACCCATAGTGCGCCGATGAGTTGTTTTCGGCTTCGAACCATTGTTGCGTTTGGGCTCACATGGCCAGGCGCGATTTTGGGCGAGGTGGTTATCAATGAGATTCATTACGATGCCGATCCAAAAACGGATGCGGTCGAGTTCGTTGAACTTTACAACACCGGCGTCAAGAGCGTAGACCTGTCCGGTTGGAGGTTTTCGAAAGGGATTCAATTCGCGTTTCCAGACAACACGATTCTTGAGCCGAGTGGGTATCTGGTTGTTGCAGAAAACCCGACCGAACTTCGGAGGAAGTTCAAGTTGGCTGCGCCGCTAGTCTACGGCCCGTACATTAAAAAGCTCTCGAATGGTGAAGTGCTGACGCTGCGTGACGCGGTGGATGGGCGCGTTGATCGGGTGGGTTATGGTTCCGGTTTTCCTTGGCCAACAGCCGCGAGTGGCGCGGGAAGTTCGATGGAGTTGATCCATCCTTCGCTCAATAACGACTTGGGAGGCTCGTGGCGTTCGGCTGGTCTGCAGGTTGCTGCTAGTGAACCGGTCATCTTCATCGCCGCCGGGCAATCGCGCTGGCGATACCGCGAAGGCATCAGCGAGGCGTCGTCGCCGAGATCGAACTGGAGAAAACTGGATTTCAGTGAGGATAACAGTTGGAAAAACGCTCGGGCGCCAATCGGCTACGGGGATGGCGACGACCGGACGACAATCTCGATGCAAAACAAGTTTTCATCCGTGTACCTGCGTCGCATGTTTGATGTGAAAGCGAACGAAATCCCAGAGCGGTTGGCATTGCGCGTGTACGTGGACGACGGCGCGGTGGTTTGGATCAATGGCAAGGAGGTCGCGCGTGTCAGCGTCCCCGGGGGAGTGCTTCGGTACAACTCATTCGCAAACAGTCACGAGGCTGCCTGGGAAGAGGTCGTGATTTCGAATCCTCATGAAATTTTGCAACCAGGTAAAAACCTCATCGCCATCCATGCGCTGAACACCACGCTAGGCAGCAGCGATTTCTCGATCGATGCCGAGTTGCGCACACCCGACCCCGGCCGAGCTTCGGGAATGCCGACTCCTGCCGCAGTCAATTCCGTATTCTCGATCAACGCTCCGCCGCAAACGAGACAGGTCAAGAATGAACCTGAGCAGCCGCATGCGAATATGCCGGTACGTGTGTCCGCCAAGGTGACTGATCCAGACGGAGTCGCTTCAGTGACGTTATTTTATCAAGCCGTTCAGCCCGGGGGCTATATCCGAAAAACTGACAGCAACTACGAAAATGGATGGTTGGAGTTGCGGATGACCGATAACGGAATGAACGGAGATGTTGTGGTGGATGACTCGTTTTTTTCAGCAACAATTCCGCAAAGCGTGCAGAGCCATCGCACTCTAGTGCGCTACCGAATCCGGGTAGAGGACAAGTCGGGCAACGCTGTGACCCTGCCTTACGCCGACGACGAGCAGCCGAACTTCGCCTACTTCTGCTACAACGGCGTGCCGGTGTGGTCCGGTTCGAATCGCATCGGTGGAAAAAAGGAGACATTTCCCTCAAGCGTGATGGAGTCGCTGCCGACGTATCATCTGATCGCCAATAGTACCGACGTCACAAATTCACAGTATAGCAGTTCATTCGACACAATACATTTCAATGGAACATTGGTTTACGATGGCAAGGTCTATGATCATATTGAGTTCCGGAATCGTGGAGAGTTCTCCACGTACGTTTCAGGGAAGAACAAATGGCGACTGTATTTCAACAGGGCGCATGGTTTGCAGGCGCGGGATAATTATGGCAGAAAGTACAGGCAACCTAAGAAGACGATCAACCTCAACGGGTGCGCTTCCCCTTGGATGCCGGTCAATCGTGGCATGGCTGGAATGGAGGAGGCGATAGGTTTCAAGATGCACACCCTAGCAGGTGGATTGGCCCCGCATACGCATTTCGTGCATTTCCGCGTGATTGATGACATTGATGAAGCGCCGAGTGGTTCACGCAACGCGCAATACGAGGGCGATCTATGGGGGCTGTACCTGTATGTTGAACATACCGACAGCCGGTTTCTGGATGAGCGTGGTTTGCCTGATGGCAATGTCTACAAGATAGAGGGCAGCAATGGCGACAAAAGAAATCAGGGGTCGACACAATCCATCACCCCTTCAGATTGGAACAGTTTTCGCAATGATTACAACAGGTCGCAGTCGCTTAAGTGGTGGCGCGACAACCTTCATCTGCCGACTTACTATACGTTTCGTTGTGTGAATCGGATTATCAGCAACGTCGACATCCGCGAAGGCTGGAACAAGGTGTTTTATCATCACCCTGATGAACACTGGTATCCGGCGCCGTGGGATTTGGACATGCTGATTATCCCAGAGACGCATTGGCAGGGTGCGATCAACGTCGAACGATGCCTGAGTCGGCACCCAATCCTGAAGATCGAGTTCAAAAACCGCGCCCGCGAGTTGCTGGACTTGTTGCTCGATGACGCGTCACAGACCGGCGGCCAAATAGGCCAGTTAATTGATGAGCATGCGCGCTTCATTAATCCGCCGGGTGAGCCGCTGACTTTTGTCGATGTGGATCAGTTTATGTGGAACTACCACCCGCGAACGGCGAGCAGCCATCGTGGCCAGTTTTACGTTTCGCCGAAGAGTCAGAACAACCGTGGCGGCACATGGACACGCCGACTCAACAGTAAAGACCACGAGGGCATGATGCAGCACATGCTCGATTTCATGACCGACACCGATCCTGGCCGGTGGAGCGTCGGCGATGGCGACCCGCGCGGCTACGGTTACAATTACCTCGAGTATGAGGCCAAGTTCATAGATATCCCCAACACGCCGTCGATCGTCTATGTTGGCCCGGATGGTTTTCCGTTGAACGAGCTTCGGTTCAAAACCAGTTTGTTTGAGCCGGGGCGATCGACCAACAACAAAAAATTTACCGGCATCCAGTGGCGTTTGGCGGAGTTGTCAAATCCTCGAACGCCATTCTTTGAAGCCGGCCAACCATGGAAGTACGAAGTGAACGCGACTTGGGTGCTCGAAGCCGACGAGTTTGTAGGGAGCGTGGTCGCCCCTCAAAGTTTCGTTCGTAAAGGCGGCACGTATCGGGCGCGCGTGAGAATGCGCAACGGCGCAATGGCGTGGAGTCACTGGTCGGCTCCGGTTGAGTTTATTGCGGGAGAGCCGGATATAACCGACCTGCGAACGCATCTGGTCTTCAACGAAATCATGTATAATCCGCTTGGGCAAGCCGGTGTGGGTGGCGATGAACTCGAGTTTCTCGAGTTGAAAAACATTGGTGGGATGACATTGGATTTAAGTGGCCTGTTTTTCAGCAGTGGCATCGAGTTTGTTTTCCCAAAGAGGACGACTCTCCGGTCCGGCGAACACTTTTTACTAGGTAGAAATCAGATTGCATTGCAGGGTTACTATTCAGGCTTGGTTGTGAATGGAATCTACAAGGGCAGGTTGGCCAACGGGGGCGAAACCGTCACGCTCTCGGCTGGACTGGGTGCACCGGTGGTGAGTGTAACCTACGATGACGTGGAGCCTTGGTCTGAGTTCGCTGATGGCAGTGGCTATTCACTGGTGGTAGACGTGGACGATGAAATTGGTTTTCGGGCTAGTGCAGCAATAGGTGGTACTCCAGGTGGCAAAAACTCTGACTTGGTCAAGCCGGAACCGGAGGACAATTTAATTTTGGCCGTGACTCGGTTGGTCAACGGTCAATTGCGCCTCAGTTTTGAAGCCGAGGTCGGGCGG
>DASCOW010000278.1:0-2518 GCA_036012205.1 Verrucomicrobiota bacterium | reverse complement strand
GGCCCGGACACCACCTTTATTTTTGTCGTACTGTTCTGCCCGAATTTTTCAAAGATCGGTTTGAAGTGCGATTTCAACTGGTCTTTTGCGCTAGCGCCCGTCGCAACGACGACCCGCATACCGTAGTTGTAGCGGACCTGCTTGGGACCTACCCACCTGGCGCGTTGTGCGGAGCGGGACACGGCGGGAACGCTGTGAAACGACCCACTGCGCAGACAGCGCAGATCGGTTTCCGTGGTGTTCTCCGGATCAACACTCGGTGACCTGCTGTAGAAGTCCTTGTCATACCAGTCACTACAGAATTCCCAGACGTTACCGTGCATGTCATACAAGCCCCAGGCGTTGGGCTTCCTCTGGCCGATCCGGTGGGCGTAGTCTTCCTTCTGCCCCGTGGCTAACCCGCCGTACCAGCCGTGGTCGATGAGTTTCGACAGTTCATCTCCGAAGGAAAAAGTCGTGGTACTTCCCGCGCGGCAGGCATACTCCCATTGCGCTTCGGTCGGGAGGGAGACGGTCCTGCCGGTCTTCTTCGAGAGCTTGCGGCAGAACTCGATTGCATCGTAAGAGCTCATCCAGACCGCGGGATAGTCGTCTATGTTTCCTGGTCTCGGTTGCGCTCGCGCGTACCCCAGGGCCGTCTTTGTCATCCATGGTTCAGTGCCCATCACGGCCTTCCACTGGGCCTGCGTCAGCTCGTAGGTGCCCATGTAGAAGGGCTTGCTGATCGTCACCTCATGGGCAGGATACTCATCTGACAGGTGCTCCTCCTTGCCCCCGACCTTCTTGATCGTTTCCGGCGGGGTGTCGTGGTTGCCCATCTTGAACTTGCCGGCTGGAATGAGCACGAGCTTCATCGATACACCCTTACCAAGGTCCAGGCTGAGATCTTTGCTCACGGTATCGCCGCCGGGGTCTCCCGCTTGGCCGAACACTACCGGCTCAAAAGCCAGCAGCGCAACCGTCAGGATGGTTGCAGGCAGCAGGAAAGACGAAAACGATTTCGGGTGGGATCGACTCGTGGAAGTCATGGCAGGGGTCCTTTGCGTTGGATTATCGTTCATTGGAGAATCACTCCCGTCGGTGGAAGATCTGGACAAACAATTTTCAAATTAGTGACGATTGAAATTCCCGTTGCGAACATTTCCCCCGATGATGATCGCAGCGGTGAACTCTAGGAAACCCGGCTTGAAAAAGCAATTTACGAGCAATCATTCTGAAGTGTCTCCGAGCACGAGGATGTCCCAGAAGCGCTCTCCGATCTTGACGGAGGCCTCCTTCTTCAGGCCGCCTTTGTTGTCGATGGCATACGCGGCGAGGGAACCTTGTTTGGAGGAGGTGACGAACAGGTGATCTCCGTGCGGCGACATCCCAAGCGCCCAGGGGATGCTGTCGGTTGCCGTCATGCCGAGTGATTTCAGCCGCCCGCCCGCCCCGATCGCATAGCCGAACACCGCGTTCAGGGGTTTGCCGAAACCGCGCACTGGGACGTAAAGAAACCGCCCGTCAGGAGTGATGACGATATCCGATGCAGCCAACCCCTCCGCTGGCGGCGTCTCCAACGCCGCACAGATCTGCAGCTGTTGCAGGCCGCCCCTGGGCCCGATTTTGTAAGCGCTGACCCCGAGCTGTTGTTCGTTGCTGAAATAGACATACGGCTTGGTCGGGTGGAACGCCAGGTGACGCGGCCCGACCGCATCCGGTATTTCGATGTTGGCCGGTGCACCCGGGCTCAGTTTACCGGTCTCCGGGTCGAAGCGGTACTGGTAGAGCGCGTTCTCCTCTTTGACATAGGGGACGTAGACCGAGCGGTTGTCAGAGCTGACGCCGACCGAATGCGCCATGGTTTTCTTCTCGTTGCGCGATTCGACCAGCTTCTCGGGAAGGCCTTTGGCGTCCAAGCGGTAAACATCGAGATTGCCGGATTCGTACGACGACCCGAGCAGATAGCGCCCGCTGCGATCCAAGCTGAGGAAACAGTAGCCGCTCTTGAACGGCATCTCCCGGACCTTTTCGATCTTCCCGTCATCGTTCACAGCATACACGAAACCGCGGCCGTCCTTGGCGCCGATGTAGAGCAGGTTGTGGTCAGGGTGATGGGTGATCGAGCCGGCCGGGGCACCGAGCGGCTCCGACTGCACGACTTCGAGGATGGGCTTGCCGTCCTTCTCATGGAATTTGACCACCACGGCCTTTTCCTCGCCGATGCTCACGCCGTAGATCATCAGCGGCATGGCATCCTTGGCGAAGAGAGGGCTTGTGGCCGCGAACAGCGCCAGGGTTAGCGATAGGGGGAGAAGACGTGTCATCATGGTGAAAAAAGTGTTAATTACTCGGAGCCAATCATCTTCGCACAGAATATCTGCAAGTACCTGTCACCAATCCCACTTGGCGGAGCCTTCAATGGATTGAAGTTTTTCAAACCGCAACTCTACCGGCTCGGCCGCGCCAACAGCACACGCGCAAAGGAACATTAAAATAGACCTTTTCATGGACGGCGAGATTGTGGGCACTGCAATCG
>DASCOW010000277.1:0-1206 GCA_036012205.1 Verrucomicrobiota bacterium | reverse complement strand
AACTTTTCCTGACGCATGCCCAGCAGTTGCAGGCCGGGCAGGTCGATTGTTTTCGGGTCATATTTCGGGTCGTTGATGTGATCTGGGCGCGGGCCCATCTGCGGAATCTTGCCAGCCGGTCCGCTCTTGAACTTGCGATCCTCCAACACCGCGAAGTCCACTCCGCCAACGGTGATCCGCGTAAAATAAACGCTGATGCCGCGATTTACCGGTGAAGGATCCGGGCAATCCGGCAGATGCCACGACTGCTGGCGCTGCACTTGGTTGACGTACTTCACCGGAAACTTGTAGCCGCCGTCGGCACTGCCCGGGAGAGTCGATTTTTTGCCACTCTCACCCCACACGTTCCCGTGGCCAACGTCGTGGTCATCCGGGATGCATACTGCAGGGCGATCGCGAATGATGTCGCGAAATTGCACACCGAACTCGATCCACCCTGCGGTGTGCTCGGTGTGGCGGTAAGTCTGGTCGCCACCAAAAAACAACAAGTCGGGATCCTGCCGCCGGAGGTTGGCAACAATGTTCGGGCGCGGACCGGTGGTGCGACTCGAGTTGCAAGACAGGTTGGCGACTACGATCTCGTTCTTGTCGCTGGGATCGCGCCGGATGAGTCCCTCAAACATGGCTTTCGCACCATGTCGAACGCGGTACGGCACACTCTCCGAATTGTCCCAATTCTCAATCCGGAAGTGAGCATACCAACCGGGGTAGCGCACCTCCGACTTGGCGACCTGCACCCACTCGTCTTTCCGCTTGAGTTCCAGCCTGGCCAAGCGCTCCTCGCCCGGCTTGAGCGGATAGAGCTGCGCGGTCATCTTCAGCACTCCGACTTGATGCGTGTAAACCGCAAACGCCACAACCTGGTCGCGCGGCACATCCATTGGCAGCGCGGGAGCCTTGCGCCTGCTAACTTTGAGTTCGGTGTTTATGCCAGCACCCTTCCTCCACCACTCACCGGTGGTGAGCGTTTCGAGATTATTGAAATCCGCGCCAAACGGCTGAACCGATTCCCGAGCTGCGAAGAATTCCGGAGTGAGAGCCAGGGACCCCACCCCGGCGGCGGTGACCTTGATTGCGGTGCGTCGGTTTACTTTCATCGTCTAATAAAAAAACGTCAGGGCAACTCGGCCAGTTTTAGTTTGCGGTAGTCGATGGCCATGTTGCGTCCGCCATGCAACTGCATGCCGACGGGGCCTTCGTCGATTG
>DASCOW010000276.1:0-2339 GCA_036012205.1 Verrucomicrobiota bacterium | reverse complement strand
ACATGGGCTGGATGCACGACAATCTCGCGTTTCTGAGGGAGGAACCGTTGCACCGCAAGTGGCATTTCGACAAGGCCACATTTGCGATGGTTTACCACTACGGAGAGAACTACGTGCTGCCGCTTTCCCATGACGAGGTGGTGCACCTGAAAGGCTCGTTGCTGGGCAAAATGCCTGGCGATGAGTGGCAGCGCTTGGCCAACCTTCGGTTACTGCTCGGTTTTCAGTGGGCATTTCCCGGCAAACCGTTGCTCTTCATGGGCGGCGAGCTTGCCCAGGCGGGCGAGTGGAGCGAAGATCGGCAACTCGACTGGCCACCGGCGAAGGAGGACTCACCGGAGCGCGGGGTTCAAACGTGGGTGCGCGATCTCAACCGGCTGTACCGTGACGAGCCGGCGCTGTGGGAGGCCGACTATGACGAAGCTGGTTTTCATTGGGTGAACTGCGAAGACCGCGACGCCTCTGTTCTGTCATTTTTGCGTCACGATAAATCCGGGGCGGGGACGCTGTTGATCGTCGTCAACTTCACGCCGGTGTGCCGAAGCGGTTACCGCGTCGGCGTGCCGTTGCTTGGCCGGTGGGAGGAACGGCTCAACAGCGACGCGGTGATTTATGGGGGAAGCAACACAGGCAGCGACGGTGGCCGCGAGGCTGAGAAACAAGCGACGGACGGCTTTGGCCAATCACTTGCAATCGAGTTGCCGCCATTGGCTGTGGTCATCTTCCGCTTGGCCAAGTGACCGGGGATCAATACCTGCCTCGCGAGAGCGTGTACGCTTCCCCATCTGCGCTTGGTAATTTGCCGTTGCAGCGACGGTGCACTTGCGACAGACTCGAGTCGGTGACCCGATTGAAAACAATGCTGGCTGGCTTGGCCGAGGACTGTTCGGCTGCCATTTTCCCTGAGGTATGCCAGATGTGCCGCGATGAAGCAGCCAAGCCGGAGGACGGTTTCATCGGGAGCAGTTGCCTAGCCAGGTTCAAGCCGATCGAGCCACCGTTTTGCCGGCGGTGCGGGCAACCGTTCAGAGGGGAGTTCAGCGGTGGATTTGAGTGCACAAACTGCGTAGAAATGGGATTTCAGTTTGAGTTTGCACGGGCGGCGATGCAGGCCAATGCGGAGATGCTTGAGGCTATCCACCGTTTCAAGTACGAGCAGGCACTCTGGCTGGAACCGCTGTTTGAACGGTTGTTCATCGGCGGCGTGCTCGAACAAATCCGGGATTGGAGTGGTGATTGCCTTGTGCCGGTGCCGCTCCATCCGGTACGTTTCCGCGAGCGCGGGTTCAACCAAGCTGAGCAACTGTGCCGCACCCTTTGCCGGAAAAGCGGCCTGAAAGTGGAAACGCGCGCAGTAAAACGCAACCGAGTAACCCAGACCCAGACACTGCTTTCACGGAACGAGCGGTTGGCCAATATGCGCGGGGCGTTTGATCCGCATAAAGTGAAATTGAACGGCAGGCGCGTTGTGCTTGTCGATGACGTTTTGACGACTGGAGCCACCACCAGCGACTGCGCGCGCGCCTGCAAAAAAGCGGGAGCGGCAGAGGTTGGCGTGTGGACGCTTGCTCGGGGGCTGGGTTCGCTGGGCCGCTGAAAACGATATGTCTGATTTATCTGATTTTTCCAAGACCACTCCACAACTTGAAACGGTGGATGTCGAATCGATTCCGACCGGTATCGCGCCCGGGAGCAGTTCTGCCAAAATGAAATTTGGCGATGTTGCGCCGCGCAAAAAAAACATCCCCAAGGGATTGTGGACCAAGTGCGGCAAGTGCGCGGAGTTGATCTACGACAAGGATCTCGAAGAGAACCTCAAGACATGTCAGTCCTGCGGTTACCATTTCCCGATCGCTGCCCGATCGCGGTTGGCATCACTCGTTAACGACAAGTCGTTCAAGGAAATGGATGCCGGCATGCGCAGCGTTGACGTTCTCAAGTTTACAGGCGCGGCATCGTACCCGTCCAAGCTTGAGCGATATCAAAAAAGCACCGGCGAGAACGATGCCGTTATCACGGGCGTGTGCCGGATGGGATCGCACCGGATCGCGCTGGGCATCATGGATTTTTCATTTCTCGGCGGCTCGATGGGCTCGGTTGTTGGCGAGAAGATCACTCGCTTGATTGAGGTCGGCACGAAGAAAAAACTGCCGGTGATCATCATCTCCACCAGTGGTGGCGCCCGCATGTATGAGGGGATGTTCAGTCTCATGCAGATGGCCAAAACTTGCGGCGCATTGGCGTATCATTCCGAGGCGTGCTTGCCGTACATCAGTGTGCTGACACATCCGACCACCGCCGGCGTGATGGCGAGTTACGCCAGCGTGGGGGATCTGATC
>DASCOW010000275.1:0-4812 GCA_036012205.1 Verrucomicrobiota bacterium | reverse complement strand
TGAGAGCATCGACGTGAGCCTGCACAGGATGAGTGTGGATTATCTCGACATCATTCTCTGCCATGACATCGAGTTTGTGGAAATGCAGCAGATTGTTGACGAGACCCTTCCGGCGATGCAAAGAATCCGTGATGCAGGCAAGGTGCGTTACATTGGTTTCTCCGGTTACCCGATGAAAATTTTTCCGTTCATCATCGATCAGATCGATGTGGACGTTGTGTTGTCCTATAATAACTACCATCTGCAAAATACGCGTTTCGCTGACCTTTTTCCCTACCTGAAGGAAAAGGGTGTGGGCATTATGAATGCAGGCCCCTTCTGCGCGCGGTTGCTGACCAATGCCACTTTGCCCGAATGGCACAAGGAACCTGAGGAAGTGCGTGCGGCCTGCAAAAAGGCCGCTGATCATTGTTCTGACAAGGGCGTGGATATCGCACAATTAGCCGTCCAGTTTTGCGTGGCACATAAAGACATTGCGACCACGGTTGCCGGCAGTGCGAATCCGGATAATGTTCACAAATGGGCCAACTGGGCAGAGACTCCGATGAATGAGGAATTGCTTGCCGAGGTTCTGGCTATTCTTGAGCCCATAAAGAACATGGGTCATGCTGAAGGCTTGCCGAAGAACAACTAGAATTCCATGAAAGCTATCATTCTTGAAAAGCCCGAGCAATTCATCGCTGCAGACATTGATGAACCAGCACAACCGGGCACGGGGGAAGTATTGGTGCAGGTGCATCGGGTGGGGATTTGTGGCACGGATGTATCGGGCTATCTTGGCAAGATGCCTTTCTTTACCTATCCGGTAATTCCTGGCCACGAGTTGGGAGTGCAGGTGCTGGAGTTGGGAGGAGGTGTGAGCGGTGTTAAGGCAGGTGATAACTGCTCTGTTGAGCCCTATATGAACTGCGGAGAATGCTACGCTTGCAGAAAGGGAGCCACAAATTGCTGCGAGTCACTTGAGGTCATCGGAGTTCACAAGAATGGAGGCATGTGCGAGCGAATCGTTTTACCGGCTCACAAGCTTCATCGATCGGAGAAACTGACTATGGAGCAGCTGGCGCTGGTGGAAACATTGGGCATTGGTTGTAACTGTGTAAATCGGTCCGCCTCAAGCCCGGGCGACAAGGTGCTGGTGATAGGTGCCGGGCCCATTGGGATGGCTGTAGTTGAATTTCTAAAGGTTGCCAAAGCCGAGATCACAGTGATGGATATGAACGAGACGCGCCTTCAGTTTTGCAGGGAGAAACTTGGTGTAGATCACACGGTTGTGTTCAGGAAGGATGACATGGAAGTGGATCGGTTGCGTGAGGTTAATGGTGGGGAATTACCGATTACGGTCATTGACGCCACCGGGAACCATATCTCGATGTCCAACGCCTTTGACTATGTGTCTTTCACGGGCCAAGTCTTGTATGTTGGGATCACCACTCAGGAACTCTCCTTCAAGCATGTGACCATTCATCGGCCGGAACTGACGATTAAAGCGTCGCGCAATGCGGTGCCGGAAGATTTCAAGCGTATCATCAACTTGATTGAGGAAGGTGTTATTGATACCGATCCGTGGCTCTCACATCAGGCGAGCTATGATAATTTTATTGATGAATTCCCGAATTGGCTCAAGCCTGAGAATGGCATCATCAAGGCTGTCCTACACATGAATTAATCGCAGTTTCTCCTTTATTGGCTTATCGCTTGACCAAGCACTGCCTCAAGCGCTTTCGGGACAGGGGCATGAATTGGCTAGGCGCTTGGCCAAGGTGGGTTACGCTTCCTTAAAATCGTTGTGGAATTCGCGGCCCTCGCGCGTCTCGGCGACGTAGCCGGCGCGGATGACAAAGTCTCCAAAACGCTCGTTTTCGCTACGCTCGTTCGCATAACGCTCGAGGATTGGTCGCAGAATGCCGACGATTTCCTCCTGCTTGGCCGACACCTTGTAGAGCTTGTTTAAGCGATCGCCAACGAAACCGCCGCCGAGGTAAATGTTATATTTGCCGGGCGAACGGCCGACGAAGGCGATCTCGGCGATGTAGGGCCGGGCGCAGCCGTTCGGGCAGCCTGTCATGCGGATCGTGATCGCGTCATCCTCCAAGCCAAGTTCATTGAGCATGGCGCCCATTTCGGTCAACAGATCTGGCAGATAGCGCTGGGCCTCGGCCAAGGCCAGCCCGCAGGTTGGCAGCGCGACGCACGCCATTGAGTTGAGCCGCAGGCCTGTTTGGCCGTGGCTATCGGCCAGCTTGTACTGGTCGAGCAACGCCTCGATCTCGGCGCGCTTGGCAGGCGAGACGTTTGCGATGATCAGGTTTTGGTTCGCCGTCAGGCGGAAATCGCCATCATGCACTTTCGCTATCTCACGCAAGCCGGTTCGCATTGGGGATCCATCGCTGTCCGCGACGTGGCCGTTCTGGATGAACAACGTGAGGTGGCTGTTACCGTTTTCGTCGTCGATCCAGCCGTAGCGGTCGCCGTTGTGATCGAACTTAAACGGCCTGGCTTGGCCAAGCTCGTAGCCGAGCCGGTTTTCGACCTCGCCGCGGAACCATTCCAAGCCGCGATCCTCGATCGTGTACTTGAGGCGCGCGTGTTTGCGGTCGGCTCGGTCGCCGTAGTCACGCTGCGTGGTGACAATTTTCTCAGCGACGTCGATGACCTGTTTAGGTGTGCAGAAGCCGAGTGCATCCGCGATGCGCGGGAAGGTTTTTTCCTGGCCGTGATTCATCCCCATGCCACCGCCGACCGTGATGGTGTAGCCGGCGATCTTCTCGTTCTCAATGATAGCGATGAATCCGAGATCGTTCGCGAACACGTCGATGTCGTTGCTCGGCGGGACGGCGATGCCGATCTTGAATTTGCGCGGCAGGTAGGTTTTGCCGTAAATCGGCTCGGCATCCGACTCTGGTTTGGGCGTCACGTTTTCCTTCTCGCCGTTTTCGTCGATCAGCCAAATCTCGTGGTACGCCCGCGTCGCCGGCACGAGGTGATTACTGATAGCCTTCGCCAAATCGAGCACCTCGGCGTGCACCTGCGACTGGTACGGATTCGGGTTGCACATCACGTTGCGGTTCACATCGCCACAGGCCGCGATCGTGTCCAACAACGAGTCGTTGATTCCCCGAATGGTTGTCTTGAGATTCTTCTTGATGATGCCGTGCAACTGGAACGCCTGTCTCGTAGTGAGCTTGAGCGCGCCGTTGGCGAAGTCGGTGCAGAGGCGGTCGATATCGAGCCACTGTTGCGGCAAGCAAACCCCGCCGGGAAGACGCACGCGCGTCATGAACGCATAGGCTGGCTCGAGCTTGGCTTTGCGGCGTTCGCGGCGGATGTCGCGGTCGTCCTGCTGGTAGATGCCGTGGAACTTAGTCAGCTGCGTGTCGTCTGCAGTCAATGCGCCGGTGGAGTCGTCAAGCAATCCATCGGCGATCGTGCCCCGGAGGAAATTGCTGTTGGCCTTGATGGTTTCGTTCTTGGCCAGCTTCGGCTCGTCGCCAGGTTTGTTGGGGTCGGTCATCTGGGTGTCACGCCACTCGATGGGCGAAGCGCCAAGTTAGCACGGAACCAGCTTTGGAATCAATCTGGGTTTGGCAAAGCAGAGGGTAAAATTTGTCTAATAACAGCTTGAATCCTCGAAAAAAAGGACATATCATCATATCTTGATTTGTTGATATCAAACTAGCCGCTTGCGGCTTAAATCATATTTTATGGTTAAAAACTACATTTTCTCGTCCGAGTCGGTTGGCGAAGGCCATCCCGACAAAGTCTCCGACACGATCTCCGACGCCGTTCTTGACGCCTGCCTCGCGCAGGATCGTCGCAGTCGAGTCGCCTGTGAGACGTTCGTCAAGAGCAACGTCGTCTGCGTCGGCGGTGAAATCACCACTAAGGCCAAGTTCGACGTCGAGCAGGTCGTGCGTGCCGCCATCCGCGGGATCGGCTACGTGAATGACGACGACGTGTTTCATGCCGACAGCGTGTTTATCAACAACTACCTGACCGCGCAGAGCACCGACATTTCGCAGGGCGTTGATGCCAAGGCCGCGGTCGGCAAGGCGACTGCCGAGCAGGGAGCTGGGGATCAGGGACTGATGTTCGGCTTCGCCTGCGACGAGACGCCGGAACTGATGCCGGCACCGATCATGTATGCGCACCAACTCGGCAGTCGCCTGACCAAGCTGCGCAAGGCGGGCAAAGCCAAGTGGCTCCGCCCCGATGCCAAAAGCCAGGTCTCCGTCCAGTACGTCGACGACAAGCCTGTGAAAATCACCAGCGTCGTGATCTCCACCCAGCACGCGGCCGATGCTCCCAACAAGACCATTCGCGACTTCATCAACAGGCAGGTCATCCAAAAAGTTTTGCCGAAAAAGATGCTGTCTCACGACACACAGATTTTGATCAATCCAACCGGCCGTTTCGTTGTCGGGGGGCCGCAGGGCGACAGCGGTCTGACCGGCCGAAAGATCATTGTCGACACCTACGGCGGCATGGGACGGCACGGCGGCGGCGCGTTCAGCGGCAAGGATCCGAGCAAGGTCGATCGCAGTGCAGCGTATATGGGCCGTTATGTCGCAAAAAACATCGTGGCCGCCGGCTTGGCCAAGCGCTGCGAAATCCAGTTCGCCTACGCGATCGGCTATCCTGATCCGGTCTCCGTTAGCATCGACACATTCGGCACCGGCATTGTGGAGGATGAGAAAATAGGTGTTGCCGCGGAGAAGGTCTTCAGTTTCAAGCCGGCCAATATCGTCAAGCAACTCAAGCTCCTGCGCCCGATTTACTCGAAGACAACCAACTATGGCCACTTCGGCAAGGTTG
>DASCOW010000274.1:0-7204 GCA_036012205.1 Verrucomicrobiota bacterium | reverse complement strand
AACATCCCCAACGCCTTAATCGCCATTAACTGTACATCCCACGCCACCCCCACGTGAGGGTGCCCGTTGCCTGCCTCGGCCCCGATGGTGCCGGCTATGTGAGTTCCATGACCGTTGGAATCCATCGGATCACCATCGTTACCGATGGTGTCCGCGCCGTAAATATTGTCCACATAACCATCAAGATCGTCGTCCAGGCCGTTGTTGGGCACCTCGTCCCCGTTGACCCACATCTGATTCGCCAAATCCTGATGGGTGTAGCGCACGCCAGTGTCGATCACGGCAACGATAATATTGCGGGAGCCAACAGTGATGTCCCACGCTTCGGGAGCATCAATATCGGCACCGTCCGTGCCGCCGTTTTGCCCCTGGTTATTCAGGCCCCAGAGCGTCCCGTCGGTGAACGCAGCGTCATTGGTCATCTTGTTGATGGAACGGTAAAAGTCCGGCTCGACGTAGCGGAACAGGCCGGTATCCCGCACCTGATCAAGCTTGGCTTTCAGCGCAACGGCGAGATGGTCAGGAGCCATTTCGAGGGCCTTGGCCAAGTGGCCGGGCGAGTAGCCAAGGTTCACCAGGCCGGGGACAATCCCGTAAGTGCGGAGCACCACCAAGTCGAGCTTGGCCAAGCGAGCTTCAAGGTTATTTAATTCAGCCGGGTTATTGAGGCGGGCCATGAACTGGGTGGGCATAACCTTGTACCCATCCAGCGTCACCCAGAACGGGATGCCGTCCACGTCCGGGCCAAGCGCCTGACCAGGCTGTGCAGCGTGCGACTGCCCGCCCAGCGCCACTGCCAGCAGAACCGTCCAAAAGCTGATCCAACGTTTCGTCATTCGTGTCAAAATTTCACCAGAACTTAGGGTTCCATTCATTGTTGCCATAGCAAATCAACTGCGTCCGGTTTCTACTGTACGAACACCACGCGATAAAACCGGCGGACGGTCTTGCGCGACAGGAGATCGGTGTAAGTGATCCGTTTCACAATCAATCTATCATAAAAATATTCCTTGAGCAGTTGCCACTCGGCCTGCTCAACATCGGTCTTGTACTCGATACGGTAGAGGCTGCCCGGAATGCCCATCCACTCGAGCGCAACCTTGTTGCCCTCGCCCCGCGTCACAGCGGTGATGTCCGGCAGACCCCCGCCGAACGGCGTGAGGTCGAAGCCGTTGGCCGTTCCGTCATCATCTGTATCGAACAGGATGCTCTGGCGGAAGGATCGGTTCACGCGGATTGTCTTGTCGAGCGGCGCGAGGTAGAGCGGCATGGAACTGTTGTGGCCGGGAAACTCCTTCACCCAGCGCAGCCGGCCGTCGTAAAGGCCGTCTAGCAACTCGGCCTGGACGTTGGCAGCCGCGAAGTAAACCGTGTAGCCCTGCTCGATGAGCATCACCGGCATGGAGTTGTCGCCGATGTCATCCTCGTCCAAGCCGATGAACTCGAGGTAGTCGATGTAAACGGCGTTGCCCTCGCCTTCGTTCCCACCGAACACAAAACGGCTCAGGTTGCCGTTGGTCAGGATCAAGCGACCAATGGCTGCATTATCGGTGAATCCCCCGACGCTCGCGCCCCGATCCTCGGCCGGCCAATGAATGCGCTGGCTCTCAAAGTCAGCCACCGCGGCCCGAATCTCCGTCCCGAGCAGGTCGCCCCGGGCCGGCTTACGTTCAAGGCGGATACCTCGCTGGGCATCGATGATGTTGTCGGCCCCGATGCCGCCGTCGGTCAACACGCCAGAGACATCGAGAATAAAGTCCGCGCCGACCATGTTGGTCTGAAAACGCATCTTGAGATTCTGCGCCTTGACGATGAGCGACTGGCCGGCATCGAGGTTGCCTTCCTGAAGGATGGCGCTGCCAGCGTCGAGGTTGATCGTGGCCTCGGCATTGATCCGGCCAATGTTGTGCAAGACGTTGGCACGAACATAGACATCCTGGGCGTTGTTGGTGCCGTAGTTGACCCAACTCTCGTACGGCACCTCGCGGTCATCACCGAAATGCGCCTGCTCCGGGATGTTGATCTGCGCGTGGTTGGTAAAATACAACAGGTCAGGTGCCACGGTCTTGTCCCAGCGATTCTGCCCATCAATGATACTGTATACACCACTTGCAACAGTCGTTTCCTTGCCCAAAACCAAATCCCGGTGAACGGAGAGATGCTCGGCATTGACCTTCAACTTCTCCGTGATTCGCATTGGATCCCTGAACTGAACCTTGTCGCTGGTGGCGGTCAGGTCGTTCACAATAACCGGCGTTTGTGTATTGAGATAGGAATCGACCACGAGCAGGTGATAATGAAGATTAACCGTTGTGTCCGCGGTCGGGTCGGTGCCGAGACCTTGGGTCACGTAGTTGTTTCCCCAAGCGATACTGTACGCCTTGACCCCGCCGGTGAATCGCTCGACCTGCTCCTGCACCATGTTGGTGATGACAAGCAAGCCGTTGGTGTTGCCTATGTCAAAGCTAAGGTTTTGACAATCGATCACCGCGTTGGTGCTGCCGACGAGATGGCGGGTCTTGATACGCACCCCGCCCTCGGCCCGGATGCGGGCGTTGCGCAGGTCGAGGTTGTCCGCCTCAATGGCGATGCGGCCCGGTTGCAGCAAGCCGTCCGCCTCCTCCAGGGCCGGCACTGGTAGTTCGCTCTGCTCGGCGCGATTGACGATGTTCGTGATACGGAATCCGTAGTAGGAATCGATAAACGTCGGGGAGTTTTGGCTTCCCAAATAAAACTCGAAGCCGCGAGGTTGATAGCTGGGTGCCCTGCCGTTGGCGAATTCGCCCGGTTTGAAACGGGTGACCACGAAATTGTCCGGCATGCCGATCATCTTACTGGCGGTGATGACAGAGTTGATGAGCAGTCCGTTTTGGCCGTACTCCACGTTGGGTTGCTCATCGATGAGGTAGAGAGAGTGAGTGTCCCGGCCTCCGACGATGGAATTGGTCAAACCGCTCCGGGTCTTAAACTCCACCACGGCACCGTTGTAGAACCGTTCAGGCACCCAATCGCCGGAAAAATTCCACGACCGATCCACCAGCTTAACGTCAAACTCGACATCCTCGGATCCGTGTTGCTGCACCAGTATACCCTGATATATATCGTGGTATTCATCGTTTCCGACCATCGCGAAGTTGTTATCGAAGTACCCTGTATAATCGGTTCCTCCAGCAAACCCGTCCCACATTACATATCCGCCGTAGGGTGGCTCGTAGGTTCCACTCAGGGCGTAAGGCGAAGCAATCTCCTGCCAGTCCATTTCCGGCCCAATGAACGAAAAACGACCACCGCCGCCAAACATAGAAACCGGCGAGGTTCCCGTCGTGGTAGCCGACGTTCGCAAACCCCAGAAAATATCGCGAAGACCCCAGTCCTGCTCAACCACGACATAATTTGCCCCCGTGGGAACATATCGGCGCCACTGGTATGGGCCAAGCGAACCATTTAGGTAATTGCGGTTCATCCCCCAGTACAAAGGATCCCCAAAGTCATTAAGCCCGCTTTCGTGGTCATAGTTCATTCCCGCCTTGATCTCCAGCGCGCCTCGACTCAGGTCCACATAGTCTCCCTTGACAGTGAAGATACCGGCGTTCTCGGCTGAAACCAGACCACGATTGACGACGCGTTCGGCTTCGATGTTAACTTTCCCCGTTGTCACAGCGTCGGTGACACTAATGATTTCCGCGCCGGACATGTTGTGAAACACGGAAGCTTTCTTGGGCTCGAAATCGATCGCGCCGGCCGACTCATTGTGCGTTTGGTAAGTGCGATAATCGAAGTCCTTATGAATCTTGATCGAGCCGGAGTTCGTGAAATACTGCGTGTTAAAGAAATAAAACGGCACCTCGTCCGGTGTGGCAGCCTCAATAACGCCACGATTCTCCACCTGCACGGCGTTGACGTGGGGCGTCTCAAGCAGAACGGAGTTGTTGATCCAAACCGGGGCAGTCTCGTTGCCAGGCTCGGGGGCAACCGGGTCAGGCCCCCCCCATGCAGAGACAACGATACCAAGGGTCAATAGGCCAAGGCTAACCCTGCCGAGCGCGGTAAATAAATCAGATAGTTTGCGTTGCTTAAACATGTCGTTGTCTATTCCCCGCCAGAGTAAATTTGTCGTTCAAGATCCCGAATCGTCTGGCTGTCCGGGAACACCATCGGTTCGCCCATGGAGCCGTCGTAGTGGCCCCAGATCCAGCCGGGTTCCTGGTTTTCCTCATTCAAAAAGAACGTCGGATTCAGATCCCAGTGGAGGCCGAGCTTGTTGAATCCGAAAACCATGTTGCCGGACGCTTGAATGACGCCCGGACCGTTCAGCCCAACCGTCTGCAGACCGTTGATGGCGTTGTTGTTCACCACCGAAGCAGGCGCGCTGTTCGTGGATGTGATCGTCGGCGGCGCGTTCATGGCGCTGAATAGAATGTCCGGCCGGGTGAAGAACTTGATAAATGTACCAGTCCTGCGGACGCCCTCCTCCACGTAATCGACGTTGTACTCGTAGGAGGGTAACGTGGCGTTTGTCGCGGCCTGCGTGGAGTTCGGAATGAGGTAGGTGAACGTTTGCTTCTCGAGGCTGGGGAACCGGTAATCCTCGATGAAGCGGTTGGATGAGTAATTCGTGGTTACCAGCGAGTCGCCCTGCATGCGGACGTACCGAATCTTGTCGATGCCGCCGAGCAGCATGGCGTTGGTCTGCAGCACGATCGGATAAGCCAGATAGGCGTGGTTGGTGCTGTTCCATACCTCGTCCTCCATCACACCGACAAAGTTGGTGATGGCCGCGCCGCCTGCCCCGAGGCCGCCGCCCTGCCCCGGCAACGCGCCGCCCGGGTTGGCCAGGTTATTCGTGTCGGTCAGTAAATTGGTGAGCGTGTTCACCCGCTCGAATTGCATGTCGGTAAAGTGATACCCGGCGACGTTGGTGGCCGGCAGGATGATGATCTCGCCGTGGGGACAGTGGTCGTTCATCACCGTGGTGGTGTAGTTGGTGGTGGTTGGCACCGCGCCGATGACACTCCAGAGAGGCGCCTTGGGCACGACCTCCCATGAACGATATAGCACCTCTGACTTGTCGGCTGGCACGTGGATGTTGGTGATCACGTTGCCGAAGATGTAGTCAAAACTCGGCTTGAACGTCCGGTACTTGTTGGTGACATACACCAGCGTGGCCGGCTGGCCAACGGGCGTCCACGGGAAGTTGGTCAGGTACGGGGTGACGTTGGTAGTCCAGCCCATCGCCCACGACACGTTAGTCTTGAGGATCAACAGCGGCGGGATGCTGAGGTTGGTGTAGACCGAGCCCCACCACTGGTTGGTCGCCACGAACTGCCGAAACGCCGTCGGGGTGTTGGTCCGAGACTCCTTGCAGAACCAGCGCAGGTCGATGCTGAAAATCGCCGGGTTGGTCAGGTTTGGCTCGTTGGTCACCACCTGGTAGGTAAACGGCGGCAGACCCTCGACGTTAAAGTTGTCCTTCCGGTACAGGTAACGGTAGCCACCAATGTCATCCCGCGTGGGAGCCACAAGATACTTGCCCTCGTCGAGCCGAGGCACACGGTGGTCGGCAGTGCCGGCGAGCGTGATGATCGGTTTGGTGACGTCGATCGGGAACGGCTGGGCGTTGGTGCCGCCGAGCACCGTCCACGAGAGCAGGGTGCCGTTGACGTACTTGCTCGGGCCGTGGCTGATGGGATCCCAGTTGCGCAGCGTGACCGTGCCAAACTCGAGCTGGAACGCGCTGTCCTCCGGATTGCCCAGGCCCATGAAGCCGAACAACTCGGCCAGGGCGTACGACTTGATGTCGAGAATCCGGTCATTGTACGCCCTCGGGTGAAACCGATTCGGACGGACGGGGTAGTTCCAGAGATTATTCTCGGTGGCGTTTGCCGGCGGATAGTTGGTCCGGATGGTGGAGGCCGGCGGGATGGCGTTCAGGATGTCCATCGCCTTCTCAATGGCCACCACGCCGTTGGATCCGAAGTAGTTCAGGAACGACTCGTCATAGGTGTAGGTGATCACTGGCGAGTTCCAGCGATACTCCTCACCGAGATTATTCACGACCATCCGGTTCGTCCCGTTGGCCAGAGTGAAGGCACGCGCCCCCGTCACCCCCGTCAGGAGGAGACCCGCTGCCAACACCGTTCGTTTTGAAAATTCCAGCATGCCACTAACGAATCTTTTTGATTCGGTAAAATTTCATGTTATCGACCGACTCCAGCGTGATGCCGGCCCGATCCTCTAGAGCCAGCACCGGCTCGCCGACGTTCGCCCAGTCCCCGCTGCCCAACTCGTTTGTGTGCTGCAACTGATACAACGCACCGGGCCGCGCGTCCCACTCGAGCCGCGTGCCCTTCTCCAGCTTGGCCAAGCGGACGCTCAACGCATCCGCCGCATCCGAAGGATCGGTGTCGGCGGCAAACTCCTGCTCGTTGCTGGCTCCGTCGCCATCACTGTCCGCAGTGCCAGCTGGCCAGGCGGCAGCGGCGTTGCCGAAGTGCTGTCGCTGCCAGTCGTCTGGCAGGCCGTCGGTGTTGTAGTCGCGGCCCCACGTCTTGCTGACGCCGAATGAGGAAAGCTCCGAGCGTCGTCCGTCCTCAAGCGCATACGCCACTTGAAATGCATACTCGCTACCGGGACGCAGCCCCGGCCAGACCACGTGGTTGCCGGTGAACACCTTCGGCGTGGTCAAACCGTCAAAATAAACCTCGTACTGTTTCACATCCATGCCGTTGATCGCCGGCCACGAGACGAGCAGCTCCGTGTCGCTGACCGCGTTCACGAACACCTCGGCAATGGCAGGCAACAACTTAGGTGCCGCATCGCTGCCATAGCGCTGGCCGACGACGTCGAAACCGCTTTCACCCAGCCTCGGTGTGGACCATGCCACTAAAAATTTGCCCTCACCCGAGACGCTCAGCGCCGGCTGCACCTGCGAGTGGGCCTGCGCGGTGTTGACGCGCACCTCGTCATCGAGCAACCGGCCGGTCGTGCTGACAAACCGGCCCATGACGGCCTCGCGCGACCGGTCCTGCCCGAGACTGTTCCAGACCAACATCGCCCCTTCCTTGCCACCGCGCAACTGGGGCGCGAACTGGTCGCCGACCAAATGCGTGTTGGCCAGCAGCGGCTCCGATAGCGGCTGGAGGCTTAGGTCGAAGCTGCGCGCCCCGATGTCCCAGCGATGTTTTTTCTGGTCCAGATTCAATTG
>DASCOW010000273.1:0-3041 GCA_036012205.1 Verrucomicrobiota bacterium | reverse complement strand
TCGGGAGTGCCGAATGGCATGGTCTTCTGGGTGTCGATGCCACCGCCCCAGAACACCAACCGGTCGCCGTATTTCTCCTTCAACTGGCGCGGCTCCATTCCGGCCGCCGAGCACTGGACCGGGTTGATGATGTCAAACCCGACGTTGATGAAATTCTCCATGAAAGTCTCCACGGCGCCGCAGGAATGCTTGAAGGTCTTCCACCTTGTGTTGCGGTGGATCCAGTCATTTACCTGCCGGTAATAGGGTGCCCAAAGATCGATGAAGGTTTGCGGCGAACAAAATGTGCTGGCCTGTGTGCCAAAGTCGGTTCCGCAGAGGAAGACCACGTCGATTCGATCTCCCAGCACCTCCTTGAGTTTCTCCAGATTTTGAAGTGCACGGTCGCACTGCCTCGAAAAAACCTCGTGAATGTAGTCCTGTCGTGCAGCGGTGGAGATGTACCACTCCGCGATGTCCCGTATGCCCTTGGGATGTTTCAAAAAAGGAGCCGGCACCAGAGCGATGTCCCCGAACGCCATCCCGCCCAGGGTCGCGACGATGGCCCGCCCGTCCCCCTCCAGGCGATCCAACTCATCCCGGTAATGCTTCAAGTCCTCCTCCGAGATCAAACCGAATTCTTCCAGGTTGTCCTCAGGGTTCAGGTTGTCCTCGTCGATCTCAGGCTGGCGGACGATGGTGTCGAAGAAAAATCCATTGGATGGCATCTGACCGCTTGCTGGTACTGTCATGTCGCCTTCCGGGTAGATGTAAACGTCCCCGTTTGGTTTTTGCTCTGTGTTGAAGTGTTCCGAAACCAGGACCACCTGGCCCCAGGGCGTTAGAAATTCCTTGTAGTTCTCGTTGGGGAAACCAAAGAGCGTATTGCGTGGGACCACGCCGACGGTGTCGATTCCCATCACCTCAGCCAAGTCCTCCTCCACCTCCCCGAGCATCTGGTAGGGTTCGCAAATTTTGACTGGCCGATTTTCCAGATCGTAGTGCTCGCGCAACTGCTCAACGCAGGAGGCGTGAATGCCGGTCACCGCCGTGCTGCCGAAATCCATCGGGAGCCGTCCGCCATCCTCATGGGCCATTGCTTTCCTAAGATTGTCTCTGCACGTTATCATGCCACTTGTCCAGCGTGTTACCTCTTGATGGCTGTACCATCAGTGCTTGGCCATTCGCGGCGCAGTCAAGTTCATGGCTCTGGAAGATGCAAGAATTAATCCCTTCCAAACTAGATATTATCGTAGTTCCATTGGTAGCTCTCCCGGCCGTTGATTCTATTAGGAGGCAGACCGGGCGTAGTCGAACATCGCCACGACGTTTTCCTCCGGTGTTTCCGGGGGGACCTCGCAACCGGCAGCGAGGATGAAGTTTTCCCCAGCCTCCTCGTGTGCCTTTCCGAAATCAGCGCGAATTTGTACAGGCGTGCTGTTTTTGATCCCGCGCACCGGGTCGATGTTTCCTGACAAACACTGGCTTGGCCCCGTGCCCTCGCGTACTTCAGTCACGGTTTGCAGGTAGTCAATGTCCAGCAGATCCACGCCAAGATTTTTGATCGCCTCGTATTTGCCCTGGATGCTGCCGCAGATGTGCAGCCGCACTCGCGCACCCGCATCGTGGATGGCATCGACGATTTTCTTCTCCCTCGGCGCCACCTCATCGGCATAATAGGTGGGATTGACGAGTGAGGCCGCTGCGTCGCCGATGCCGATCAAGTTGGCCCCGGCGGCGATCTGGGCCTGGGCGAATTCAATCTCCATCTCCGTCACCCAATCCATGAGATCCCGCGCGAACCCAGGTTCGGTGACGGTCTCGAGCATGATGTCGTTGATGCCGCGCAGGTCTGATGCCTGTGCCATGGGCCCCTCCACCCAGCCCTGAATGGGGTGGGTGTCTCCTACGTTTTGCTTGAACAACTCTATGGCCTTGATGCGCTCGGTCATCAAGCCGCCGCCGTGGGGATCCGGGCGTTTTAATGCCAACAGGTCGGCCGGTTCCTTCAGCAGGTGGTTGCGACAGGACGGCGGCTGGTTGTCGTAATACTCCAACTCGGCGCCGCAGTCGGCCGCCTCGGAGAAAGGCTGGCAGCAGCAGGAGACCAGATCGATCCCGTACCGTTCCACCATCGCCAGGTTGCCTTCCACCAGGATGCGGTGGTCTCGGCAGAAGTCGTCGTACCGTTGCCCGATCAAGTTGCCGGCATAAGTCATGAAAATGGGCAGAGCCGGCAGTTGATCCACCGGTTTGCCATCCAGCCTTGCCCAAGTTCGCTCAAGTGAAGTCATCCCGTGTCCTCTGTTGCCGTCGGAAAGTAGGCCGGCGCCGGCGCCGAGGCCAGCCTTGATTGATTGCCCCGGTGCTTGGCTTGGTTGCGGCAGTTGTTGAAATTGGTCTTGTCGCCCAGGCAGCCCTCCCATAGAAAGCGTGCGTGGGACAACCAATCGAGACGCTGGCAATTTATCTTTCCGAGGGACACAACTTCCGCGGTCATCACGGCGGGCCACCGGGAACGCATCCGATCATCGAGTGTGAGAGCGCTGAACTCGTCGCTGGCAAGGGGATCGTTGGGGATCGGTATTTTGACTTTAAGGAGGACTACAAGGCGCAGGTCACTTTTTTCGACCAAGCTGTTCACGATGAGGTTTGCCGGGAGTTTGAAGCGGAGCTTTCGCCGTTGGGATACCGTCGCAACGTGCTGCTCTCCGGGATAGATTTGAACACGCTGATCGGCAAACGGTTCGCCATCGACGAGGTCGTCTTTAAGGGGGTCGAGGAGTGTACCCCCTGTCACTGGTTGAATGACGCAGTGGCGCCCGGCGTGGAAGATTTCCTGAAAGGCCGGGGTGGCCTTCGAACCAGAATCATCGAGGGCGGCATGCTGAGGGTTGGGCAGGGGACGATCGAGATGCTCCCTTCAGAATAGCCTGTTGCATTTCTTGCGCGTTGGTTACGCTTAGCTGATGCACAGGTTGACACTGGTGGTACTGGTGGGGTGGTTCGTTGTGTTTGACTCGGAGTCGGTGGCAGCGGTGCCATTTGGCACTCCGGGCTTG
>DASCOW010000272.1:0-7369 GCA_036012205.1 Verrucomicrobiota bacterium | reverse complement strand
CGAACCGCCGTTCTCGAACATCTCCGCAAACACCTCCTGCCCGCCCTTGCTGCTAATGGTGCCGGCGTCGATGATCCCAACCAGCTCCCGAACGGCTGCCGGCTCAAACTTCAGATCGTAGACTGTCGTATCGGTCTCCATAAGGCACGCCTGCAGATTATTAATCACCCAGTTGGCGATGGCCTTGGGATTTTTCGCCTCTTCGACGGCTTGCTCAAAAAATCCGCCAAGCGGGACATTGCCGACGAACACATCGGCGTCCTGCTCCGGGATGCCATAGTCGTTCACAAAGCGTTGCTTGCGAGCGAGCGGCAACTCGACGATATGCGAACGCACCTCCGCCAGCCAAGCATCGTCCGGCTTGAGCGGCATGAGGTCCGGCTCGGGCAAATAGCGGTAATCGTGTGCATGTTCCTTGGTGCGCATACTCTCGGTGATGCCGGCGACATCGTCCCACCGGCGCGTTTCCTGTACGAGCGTGCCACCGCTCTCGAGCGTTTCGATCTGTCGCGGCACCTCGTAATTGATCGCGCGCCGCACGCCGCTGAAGGTGTTCATATTTTTAATCTCCACCTTCACGCCGAGTTCCTCGGTGCCTTTCGGGCGCACGCTGATGTTGACGTCGCAACGCACCATGCCCTTCTCCATGTCACAGTCGCTGATGCCACCGTAAATCAAAATATCCTTCAACGCAGTGAGGTACTCGTAAGCCATGTCGGCGCTTCGCAGGTCCGGCTCGGAAACGATCTCAAGCAGCGGCACGCCGGCGCGGTTGAAGTCCACACCGCTGTGCTGGGAGAAGTGGTTGTTTTTGCCAACGTCCTCCTCGATATGAGCCCGGGTGATGCGTACCCGCTCGATGCCTCCACTAAACTCAAATTCCACGTATCCAGTCGTCGTCGACGGAAAATCGTATTGCGTGATTTGGTAGTCCTTGCATACATCTGGATAAAAATAATTTTTGCGATCGAACTTGGCGAAGCCCGGCACCTCGCAATTGAGCAGGTAACCGGTGAGCGCCGTGAGTTGCAGCGCACGCTCATTGGGCACTGGCAACACGCCCGGCATACCGAGGCAGACCGGGCAGACGTTGGTGTTCGGTTCCGCACCAAACTCGTTGGCGCAGCCGCAGAACATCTTCGACTGCGTCTTGAGTTGGCAGTGGGTCTCGAGCCCAATAACCGTCTCGTATTCCATCAAAGCACGGGCCTTTCCATGTGCCAAGGGGTGGCTTGTTCGTAGGCATGGGCAATCTGCAACAACCGACTCTCCCCGAACGGTTTTCCGAGAAACTGCAGGCCAATCGGCAGCTTGGGATCGCTCGAGAATCCACACGGCAAACTGATGCCACACGTACCGGCCAAATTACAGGAGATCGTGAAAATATCGGACAAATACATTTGCAGTGGATCATCTATTTTCTCGCCGGCCTTGAACGCCGGCGACGGCACGGTCGGCGTAATCAGCGCGTCGACTGTCTCGAATGCCTGCTCAAAGTCGCGCTTGATGAGCGTGCGCACTTTTTGTGCCCGCAAATAATAGGCATCGTAATAGCCGCTGCTCAGCACATACGTGCCGAGAATCACCCTCCGTTTGACCTCCTCGCCGAAACCCTTCCCGCGTGTGTTACAATACAGCGTGAACGGGTCGGCGCCATCGACTCGCTCGCCGTAGCGAATGCCGTCGAACCGAGCAAGGTTCGTACTGGCCTCGGCGGTGGCTACGATATAGTAGGTCGCTACGCCATACTCGGTGTGCGGCATGCTGACTTCGTGAATCTCCGCACCGAGCGCTTCGCACTGTTTCACCGCTGCATCGAACGCCGCGCGCACCTCGGGGTCGATTCCGTCGATGAGGTATTCTTTTGGCAACCCCAACTTGACTCCCTTCAAGCCGCCACCAAGCTCGGCGGCATAATCCGGCACGTCCGTTGGCACGCTGGTCGAGTCGTGCGAATCGTGGCCGGCCAACGCACCAAGCAGTATCGCCGAGTCGCGCACGTCCTTGGCCAAGGGGCCGACCTGGTCAAGCGACGAAGCGAACGCCACCACGCCGTAACGCGACACGCGCCCGTATGTCGGCTTGAGTCCGACGCAGCCGCACAACGCCGCGGGTTGGCGGATCGAGCCGCCGGTGTCGGTGCCAATGCTGGCGAAACATTCCTGCGCAGCGACTGCTGCCGCGCAGCCGCCACTCGAACCGCCCGGCACGCGCTCCAAGTCCCACGGGTTGTTGCTACGCCCAAACGCTGAGTTTTCCGTAGAGCTGCCCATGGCGAACTCGTCCATGTTCACACGGCCGAACAGCACTGCACCAGCGTCACGCAGTTTGCGAACGACCGTGCCGTCGTACGGCGAGCGGAAGTCGCCGAGGATTTTCGACGAGCAGTTGGCAGGCTGGTCCTTGGCGCAAAATAAATCTTTCAGCGAGACCGGCACACCGAGCAGCGGTTTATCAGCATGAGTACTGCCGTTGGCCAAGGCGGCGTCGGCAGCGTCCGCTTGGCCAAGCGCATCGTCGCGATCGATGCTCATGAAGGCATTGACCTGGCCGTCAACGGCGTCGATGCGGTCGAGACAGGCCTTCATGGCGTCACGGGCTCTGACTTCCTTGGCGGCGAGCTTGGCGGTGAGGCCAGAGAGGGTGAGTTCGTGGAGCATCACTCGACGATCTTGGGCACGACGAAAAGGCCGTTGGCCTGCTTGGGCGCGTTGGCCAAGGCGGCCTCCTGCGGGATGGAGGGGCACACCTTGTCGGCTCGAAGGACATTGGCCAACGGCACGGCATGAGCCATCGGCTCGACGCCGGCGACGTCGAGTTCCTCAAGCTTTTTCACATAGCCAAGGATGTCACTGAGCTGAGAGCCTAGCTTGGCCTCCTCGTCGGGCGACAGGGCAATTCGCGCCAGATTGGCTACATAGCGGATGTCAAAATCGGTTTGGGCCATGTGCAGTGGGGTGTTTACTCCTCTTCAAAGTTGCGGTTGACGAGTCCTTCGAGATCATCGACAGCTTCAGCGGCGTCGCTGCCCTCGGCGGTGACGGTGAGTGTGGTTCCGTGGCCGGCGGCTAGCATCATCAGGCCCATGATGCTTTTGCCGTTGACCTCTTCGCCCTCTTTCTCAACGAGAATATCACTCTTGAACCGAGTTGCCATTTTAACAAACATCGATGCTGGGCGGGCGTGAAGACCGAGTTGGTTTTTCACTGTCACCTCCCTGCTGACCGGCGGATTGCTGTTGTTTTTGCGGCTCATTTGGCAAAAAAAGCGACGTATTCTGACTCGCAGAGGCGAGTTTGGCCAACTTTTTTGCTATTTGAGGCCAGAATGAGATTTTCGAATTGACGCTGGCCCGTTCTTTGGCAGCATTAAGCCCCGTGCAAAATGGCGCGTTGGGCTTGAACAAAAACGAGGTTTCTGCACTCCAAAATCAGTTATGATTCGATCTATCAAAAATGCGATTGTCCCCGCCATGGCGGCTGCTGTGTTGGCTTGGTCCGGCTCGGCTGTTTCGCAGGAAACAAACGAGTCTCCCGCAAAGACGGTGGACATCGATGTAGCCAACTCTCTCGAGAAACAGGCTGGGATTTATGGCAGCGAAATGATCGCCGAGAAAATGCCTGTGGCCGGTGTGCACGCCTCCACCATCGCTGAAATCGAGGGCGGCATCGTGACCGCTTGGTTCGGTGGCGCCGACGAGGGCGCGTACGACGTGATCATCTGGACATCACGAAATGAGGGCGAAGGCTGGTCCAAACCCAAGCCGGCCGCCGACGGCATCGACGAGGCCAAGCGCATCCAATATCCGTGCTGGAATCCGGTGCTGTTCAAGCAATCCAGCGGCACACTGCTGCTTTTTTACAAGGTCGGCCCCAACCCAAGACAATGGTGGGGCATGCTGCGTAAGTCACAGGACGACGGGTTAACCTGGGAAAAACCGATCCGCCTCCCGGCTCGCTACGTCGGCCCTGTGAAGAACAAGCCGATCGAACTGGCCAACGGCACACTGCTCTGCCCCTCGAGCCTCGAGGACGCCGGCTGGCGCGTGCAGATGGAGCGCTACGTGCAGAACCGTTACTGGAGCAAGACCAAGCCGCTCAACTCCCCGCTCGACTACGCCGCCATCCAGCCCACCCTGCTTGCCTACCCGGACGGATCGATCCAGGCACTTTGCCGCACCAAGTCCGGCCGGCTTACTGAATGCTGGTCGAGCGACAGTGGAATAAAATGGACGCGCATGAAACGCACCCAGCTGCCTAACCCCAACGCCGGAGCGGACGGCACCGTACTGGCCGATGGACGCGCGTTGCTTGTGTACAACCACACCCGAAACGGCCGCTCACCTTTGAACGTTTCCGTCTCAAAGGATGGTAAAGGGTGGGAAGCCGCGCTCGTGCTGGAAAACCAGCCGGGCGAGTACTCCTACCCGGCCGTGATCCAGACGAGCGATGGCAACGTGCACGTGACCTACACGCACCACCGCACAAATATCAAACACGTCGTGATCGACCCGGCCAAGCTGATCACCCAGCCGATCGTCGAGGGTCAATGGCCGCAGTAAACACACACTTGGCCAAGCGCAATATTCCGCGATAACGTTCACGGGGTCATGCCGGCCAAAGCCTCCAACCCGACGCCTGAACAACTCTGGAATAAGGCGGCGCAGTATCTTGAGTCCGACGAGACCGACGGCGCCCAAAAATGTCTGCTGCATTGGGCGCTACTGCTTGATGCCGACTCAAAAAAAAAGTGGATGGATCAATTGCCGTCAGAGTTGTTCAATGCCGTCAATTGCATTGTTCAGACAGCCGAAACCATCTTGTCAAACTCCAACGACACAGCCCTGGCCTGGATCTCAATCGGCGAGGTCTGGCTTGAGCGCGATCAACCCGACTGGGCGCACTCCTGTTATAAAATGGCAACGGGCATCGGCCCGGACATCGCCATGGCCCACTACAAGCTTGGCTTGTCTTGGCACCAAAGTGGCAATTCCAGCCAAGCGCTGGAAGCATTTCAGCAAGCATCCCAACTGGATCCGGGCAACGCCGGCATCTGGCATAACCTAGGCCAATGCCACCAACAAACCGGAAGAATTGAACAATCCGTCGAGGCGTACGAAACGGCCCTGGCCATCGAGCCCGGCCACCCTCTCGCCGGCGTCGCACTAAGTTCCATCCACCTCTCCCAGTGGAATATCGTCGGAGCGGAAACCTGCCTGTCCCAAGTCATCAAGTATCATCCGGACAATGCCCCCGCGCGACACAACCGCTCGCAACTACTGCTGCTCCTTGGGCAGTATCAACAGGGATGGAGTGATTTCGCCTGCCGCTTTCAGGCCGGCACCCGCGAACATTATCCTACCAAGTCACTCTGGAGCGGTGAGCCCGTTCGCGACAAAAAACTGCTCGTCCACTTCGAGCAGGGACTTGGCGACACAATCATGTTCAGCCGGTTCCTGCCACAGATGCAGGCCCTCTGCGGTGAAATGACTTTCGAGTGTCAACTGACCCTGGTGAATCTTTTGAAGCACTCCTTCCCGAGCTTGGACATCGTCGCCGAAGGAGAGGCGCCAGACGACTTCGATGTTCATCTGCCACTGCTCTCAATGGGCGAGCGGCTTGGTCTCAACGAAAGCGGACTGTTTGGGAGCCGCGCCTACCTCTCCTCCCCCGTTCGTGCCGCCCTGCCCGCCTCCGGCAAACTCCGTGTCGGACTGACTTGGGCAGGGAATCCCAACCACGACAACGACGCCAACCGATCCATCGTCTGGGAACAGTTCGCCAACCTCACCGGACTGGACGACGTCGATTACTTCAGCCTGCAACTCGGGCCAACAGCAGATGACTGTCGAGGCAGCAACGTCATTTCGCTCGACGGCCAACTCGATGACTGTGCAGCGACGGCTGCTGTCATCGAGAAGCTGGATCTCGTCATCACGGTGGACACCGCCGTGGCGCATTTGGCCGGCGCGCTGGGCAAGCCAACGTGGGTGCTGCTTCCGATTGTGCCCGACTGGCGTTGGCTGCTCAACCGAACCGACAGCCCATGGTATCCGAACGTGACGCTCTACCGACAACGCGCCGGCGAGCAGGGGTGGCAGACGACACTCGAGCGTGTGCGGCATGACTTGGCCAAACGCTTGGCCTGAGACGTCACATGTCTACTCCGGCACCTCCATCCGAAACTCCGGAATGCGTGTGATCACACTGCGGCCGCTTTCATCAACGCCGATGTAGCTGCCGGCCGCCACCGCCCAGTTGCCACCAAACAGGTGGAAACTGTGGTAATCAAACGACTCGCCAGGCGCCAGTTCGGGGAACATACCCACAACGCCTTCGCCCTCGACCACCGTCTTGTTTCCGTCCGCCTCGTGCACCACCCATTTTCGGCCTTTGATGGTGACCGTGATATCGGAGTCGTTGCGGATGGTGATGAAGTAGGCAAAGCAGTGTGGTCGATCCTCCGGCGTGGCCATGTCGGGCTGATACAGCACCCGGTCCACAACAACGCTCAATCCATCCAGTTCGACCATCTCCATTGCACACATGGCCGACACCGACCACAGAACGGCGGGAGCCTACGGCAAAACCGGGTAGAATAAAACCTGCATCAGTTCCGGAACGTGATCAAAAACGGAGGACTCGACCTCCGGCGTTGACCCGTCGCTTGGCTTCCGTAGACTGTCTGCCCCAATTTGAGCCATGAGCAACGACTCCAAAACCAAGGTTTACCCGCCCACCTCAGAGGCCTCTGCCAACGCGCACGTCATCTCCCTCGAGCAGTACCAAGAGTTGTACGACCGCTCGATCAACGATCCCGAGGGATTTTGGACAGAGCACGCCCAGCGGCTGCGCTGGATCGAGAAATGGCACACACTGTGCGAGTCGGACTACATCAAGGCCGAAATACGCTGGTTTATTGGCGGTAAACTCAACGCCTGCTACAACTGCGTCGACCGGCACGTGGACGACGGTCACGGCGATGACACGGCGCTCATATGGGAAGGCAACGATCCGAACGAAAGCCGTACTTTCACCTATGCTGAGTTGCATGTCGAAGTACAGAAGGCTGCCAACACGTTGAAAAACCTAGGGGTGACCAAGGGCGATCGCGTCTGCATTTACATGCAGATGATCCCCGAGTTGACCATTGCCATGCTGGCATGCGCACGCATCGGCGCGGTACACTCGATTGTGTTCGGTGCATTCAGCGCCGACAGCCTCGTAACCCGGATTAATGACTCCCAGTGCAAGGCCATCATCACTCAGGACACCGGCGTCCGCGGCATCAAGCTCGACATTCCAATGAAAGCCAATGCCGACAAGGCAGTTGAGAGCACACCGTCGATCGAGAAAATTCTCGTCGTCAA
>DASCOW010000271.1:0-4639 GCA_036012205.1 Verrucomicrobiota bacterium | reverse complement strand
GTGGCGAGTGTCGGTGTGGAGTAGCTGGCGAGTTTCTCGATGCCACGCCAGCGAACGAGCGGTTCGCCTGGCCAACCGATGGACGGTTTGCCCTGCCATGTGTCGCGGCCGGCGCTCTGCCAGACGGTCTTCCCGGTGTCCTTGTCGAATGCCACCATCGTCGAGTTCGGCTGGCCGCCGACCATCACGATGAGCAGATTGCCCTCAAGCACAGGTGATGCGCCGACGCCGAAAAAGGCTTCCGGCACCCGGAATTCTTCCGCCGTTTTTCGCTGCCAGACCGGCTTGCCAGTCTTGACGTTGAGACACTGAAGCACGCCCTCGGCGCCGAAGGTGAAGCAGTGCTTTTCGGTGAGCACCGGGGTGCAGCGGGGGCCGTTGTTGTAGCCAAACGGATCCCGGTAACGTGTGGGGGAGGCGTGCCGCCATATCGGCTTGGCCGTCTTCGCATCGAGAGCCTCGACGACCTCCTCGTTGCCGATGCGGTGAAACAAAACCAGCCGACTGTTGTAGATCGATGGCGCACTGTAGCCGGTGCCAATTCGTTTCTTCCAAAGCACCTTCGGCCCGTCGCTTGGCCAGGCGCTGAGTAGACCGATTTCGTTGGAGGTGCCGTCGGCCCGTGGCCCGAGTAACTGCGGCCAGTCCGCCGCCGCTCCCTTGGCCAAGCCAAGCACCAGCTTTGCGATGGTGAGCAAGACAACGGGGAGTAAACGCAGCCGCCCATCTGCAGAGACATCAAAACAAGACAGTTTTGTAATACGGCGCACGTGGTTTTTGTAATCAATCGAAAGGCAACTTGAAACTGAAAACTGAAAACTATACCCCCCGATTCATTTTCCAGAGCAGCACGCAGCCGATGCCTTGGAAGAGGAAGTTGGGGAGCCACATCCAGAGGTGCGGCAGCAGGGCGGGATGTCCCTCGAGCGCCTGGCCCAGCACGATGAGCCCGTAGTAGGTCGTCACCAGCACGAGCGCCATGGCGATGCCGAAGTTGGTCTCGCGCCGGTGCGTGCGGATGGCCAGCGGGATGCCAATCAGCGTGAAGCCGATGCACGCAAACGAGAGTGCCACCTTTTGGTGAAGTTGTATCTGCACCGGTGTGGGGTCGATGCCCTGCTGTTTCAACTCGGCGACGCGCCCGCGCAGTTGGGCGAAGCCAAGCTCTTTCAGCTTCGGTGGGCGTTGCCTGGACTCCTCCTGCTTTTTGCCAAGAACCATCGGGCCGTACTTCGAGTAAACGAACGTGCGTTCCTTGTCTTCGCTGAACTCGAATCCGTCGACGGTGCGCAACGTGAGCATCACCTGATCGGTTTCGGCGTCCAGTTCGAGCGAGGCTTCCTCGGCGCGCATTCGCAGCGTGAGGTTGCCTGCCTCGTCGTGCTGATAAATCATCACGTCGCGAAGTGCCCTGCCGTCGATCGAATCGACATAAACGCGGTGGCCCGGGAAGTCGGTGAATCCCTTCTCCGTGAGAAGCGCGGCGGCGTTCTCGAGCCCGTACTCGAAGAGCATCGTCTTGTAGGCTAGGCGGCTTTGCGGCGCAACGTGCAGATTCATCCAGCCGCACAGCGCAGACATCAGCACGCCGATGGCCAGCACCGGCGCGGAGAGCGAGAGCAAGCTGATGCCGCCGGCGCGCGCGGCGGTGAGTTCATGGTCGGCGCTGAACCGGCCGAACACCAGCAGCGTGGCGGTCAGCATCCCCATCGGCAGCGAGTAAACGAGCACGTACGGGATCAGCAGCCCGATCGCATTCAGTAGAAAGCCAGGAGAGATCTGGCCGGATGCCATCAGCGCGGCAATTTCCTTAAACAGGTTGCCGAGCAGCAGCACGAAAGTGAACACCACCACGGTCATCAGCAGCGTGGCCAATGTTTCCCGGGTTAAATATAGATGCAGTGTTCTCATTCGGTGCGTGTCCCCGTCGGCAGGGCGCGCCATTGTTGGAGGTGCATGGCCAAGCGCGCAAGTTTTATGCGGCGTGACACGCCGTTTGGCCTGCGGTAGCGTCTCGCCCATGCAATCAAGTTTCGACTCGGTTTCGCGCCGTACGTTCCTCAGGGAAACCACCGCAACCACGGCCGCGTTTGCCGCATTGCCGCTTGGCCAGGCGCTCGCCGCCGAGGGCGACTGGATCAAGCTCTTCGACGGCAAGTCACTTGTCGGCTGGCACAAAAATCCACAGCGCATCGGGCACGGCACTGGCGGTCACTGGTTCGTCGAGGACGGTGCGATAGTCGGCGAGCAGGATCCTCCAGGCTCCGGCAACGGCGGTATTTTGTTGAGCGACCGAAAGTTTGGCGACTTCGAGGTAAAGATCGACATGAACCACGACTGGGGGCCGTGCTCCGGTTTTTTCCTGCGCTCCAATGACAAGGGGCAATGCATCCAAGTGATGGTCGACTTCCACGACGCCGGCAATGTTGGGCATATTTATGGCGAGGGCACCGGTGCATTCAACAGCCGTGCCTTCGACATCAATGGCAAGGTCAATGATGGCAAGCTTGTGGCGCTCACCGGCGACAACGCCCGCAAACCAAGCGAGCACGGCTGTGTGTACACCTGCACGCCGGGCGAGTGGGTGAAGGCGTGGCGCGTCGGTAAGTGGAACACGCTGAAGGTTCGCTGCGTTGGCAAATACCCGCGCATCACGACCTGGCTCAACGAGCAGAAGATCTGCGAGTTCGACGGGGAGACCTTCAAGCATGCGAATTACGATCGCGAAAAAGTTCACGGCATCCTCGGCGGCAAGGGCTCCATCGCGGTGCAGGTGCACGGCGGCGGCGGTTGGCCCAAGGGCGCAAAAGTGCGCTGGCGCAACATCCTCATCCGCGAACTGTAACGCTTGGCCGAGCAAACTCCGACTATCGCGGGAGCGCACTTGGAGTGCGACTGTCCCTGCCACTTTTGCGAGGATTCAAGTATTCTTATGCGAAGTCGCGAAGGGTGCATAGAACCGCACTTCCAGATACTGGCATGGCGCTTTGGTGCGCGGGTTACAGGCCGACCTTGACCTGTGCGGCGAGCGCTTGGCCAAGCGATTGAGCTTCGTTGAGGTCGCCGGTGACGGTCGCCTCGCTGTATTGGGTGCCGTCGCCGAACGACAGGCCGGGCATGTGGATCTGCTCACGGCGCACTTCGGCGTGTGCAGCGACGGGACTTTGGCAACCGCCACCCATTTCACTGAGAAATGACCGTTCGGCTTCGGCACAAATCTGCGTGTTGAAGTGATTGAGCCGTTGGCAAACCTTGGCGATGCGTCCGTCGTTTTCACGAATCTCAATGCCGACTGCGCCCTGGCCAACGCACGGGAGCATCTCGCTGGTTTCGATGACAGTTGCGCAGGTGCCATCCGGCACGGCATCGCCCCGGAGGAGGCCGTCCTCGCCGACCGCGAAATCAAGACGCCGCAGCCCGGCGTGTGCCAGGACAGTGGCGTCGATTTTTGGATCAATGGCGAGTTTGTCGAGGCGCGTGGGGACGTTACCGCGTATCTCGATGATGTTCCAATCGGGCCGCAGTCGGAGCAGTTGTGCTTTGCGGCGCGGGCTGCTGGTGGCGACGGTGAGACTGGTGGGTAGTTGCGCAATCGTTAGCCTCGGCTCGAATCCGCGACGGTCGGAGGGATCGCGGTAGAGCAGGACTTCGCGCGGATCCTCGCGTTTGGTGACGGCACCGAGCGCGAGGCCGGCCGGCAGTTCAGTCGGCAGATCTTTCAGGCTGTGCACGGCCAGGTCGGCGCGGTTTTTGACCAGCGCCACCTCGAGTTCCTTCGTGAAGAGTCCCTTGGGCAGCGACTGGCCCGGCTTGATGCCCTGCGTTTGCAGCTTGTCGCCGGTGGTCTTCAAAATCTTGATCTCGAAGCTAAGCTGCGGAAAGGCCTTGCGGCATTGGGCAAAGATCATGTTTGCCTGCGCGAGGGCCAGGGCGCTTCCCCGGGTGACGATACGAATGATGTTTGTGTCGGTCAAAATATTTGGCGTGACTGTCGGTCAGCTGCCGGCCTGCTGTCCGCGCAGGTCGAGGGTGGTGTTTCCCGAGTGCGCCTTGAGGTTGTCGAGCAGTTCGTTGCGTTTTCCGGCGATGAGGTGCTTGCACAGTTCAAGCTCGGCTTTGCGCTGCTTGAGGTATTGGCCGGCGATGCTTTGCAGGTCGTCGATATTGTACACATACACGTTCTCGAGTTGGTTGCAATCGGAGTCGATGTCGCGCGGAACGGCGATGTCGATGAGCAGCAGAGGTCGGTGGCCCCTCTTCCGGAGCAAGCTCTCAAGCTTGTCGCGCGTGAGCATGTAGTGCGGTGCTGCGGTGCTGCTGATGACAATGTCCACGTGCTGGAACTCCTCCTCCCATGTGTCGAAACCGATGGCCCGACCGTCGAGTTCGGCTGCCAGCGCTTCCGCCTTGTCGTGTGAACGATTGGAGACGAGGATGCTTTTCGCACCCCGGCTCTTTAGGGCGCGCGCGGCTTTTTCGCTCGTGTCGCCGGCGCCGATGATTAGCACTTGCTGTGACTTGAGGGAGTCGAAAATCGACTCTGCCAGTTCCACCGCCACCGAACTGACGGAGATGCTGCCTCGCTGAATCTGCGTCTCTGAGCGGACGAGCTTGGCCACGTTGAATGCTTTTTGGAACG
>DASCOW010000270.1:0-7104 GCA_036012205.1 Verrucomicrobiota bacterium | reverse complement strand
CAAAACAAAACGCAACATCCTCCGCGAGATCTGGAATGGCCAAAAGCCGCTTGGAGTTCGTTGCTTGGCTGGCAGTCTCAAGCAGTCGATGGCTGTTGCCCCGATACCGCTCGCAGGCAAGTCGGGCCGCATCGGAGGCGGCTTGGCCAAGGTTTTCCCACATCAGATCGCACAACGCTCCAGCCCCGAGTACGTCCTCGAGTGCCGACTCATCGCCGGTGCCGGCACAAACCAAAAGCAGTCGCTCCGGTCGGGTGTTACCGATCGTTTGGCTAAGCGCAGACAGATTCAAAAAACTGCCAATCCAAATCCGCTGCGCCCCCGCGCAAGCCTTGAGCGCACGGGTGCCGTTCGTGGTCGTCATCGCCAGTTGACGGCCCGATATTGCTTGGGCGGCCATTTCGCGCGGTGAGTTGCCCAAGTCGAAATCCACACTGCCCGAGATTTCGGCGGTGATTCGTAAGCCCCCTCGCTCCCCGGCCAACAGCAAATCAGGATTCGTACATCGAGCTGCGATCGCCTCGTCGATCGTCCCGCACGGCAGGATACCGGTCGCGCCATTGGCCAAGGCCACTGTCATCGTCGAGGTCGCCCGCAACACGTCAAACACCACGCAACACGTCGCGCTCAAGTCGCGCCCCGGCAGCGCCTCAAACTCAATCGGTGACAACAAAACATCCAACTCGGGAAAACTCATCTTTGATTACTTCAATTTCAAATGAACGCGTGCGTGGTGGAACAGGTACTGCTGCGCGTAGCCAGCGTACGGGCCAAAGTGTGTATCGGCAAACTTGCGCAGTCGCCTGGCGCTTGGCCGACGTTTGGGGAAGTACAGTCGCTGCAATGCGCGTTCGATCCACACGTCAACAGGAAAGACGTCCTGATGTCCACCGGCGAAGAGCAGGACGCAGTCGGCGATCTTTGGGCCGACACCCCGCAGTTTCATCAGTTCCTCCCGCGCCTCGATGCTCGCCATCGTCGGCAATCGCTGCCAGTCGATTGAGCCGTTGAGAATGTCGTGCGCCGCGCCGAGCAGGTTAGGCGCGCGAAAGCCGAGTTTGCAGTCGCGCAACTCGGCTTCGCCACAGTCAGCGATGGCTTTGATGGAGGGGAACGCATACGCCGGCCCGTTGCCGCCCGATGCAATCGTCTCGCCGAACCGTTCGCTCAACAGCGCGACCATCTGGCGAATCTGCACGATCTGTTTGGTTGCCGAGAGGATGAATGACGCAAGGCACTCCCAGTAATCCTGTCGGAGCAGTCGCAGGCCGGGGAGAGCGGCGATGGCGTTGCGCATCGGTTCGTCGTCGGGAAACGTGGCGAGCACTTGGCCAAGGTCAACGTGCAGTTGCAGGTAGTCTTCCAGCCACGACCAGTCGCTGGTCGGCTTGGTTACCTCGGCGGCGATGCCGCCCTTGGTCAAGCGCAACCGAATCCAGCGGCCGCCAATCACGCCTTCCCACGTTTGTCCAAGTGACTGCCAGCGAAAGGCTTGGCCACTCGATAGCGTGGTGTCGAGGTCGTAGTCGCGAACGCGAAATGTTTTGCTGAGACCGCCCACTTGGCTAAGCGCTGCGATGCTACTTCGCAACTTTCGCGACCGGTCCGGTGCTTTGGCGCACTAGCACGTCGGCGACAATTCGCTGCGACTTTGGCCGTTCGCCTGATAACAGCTGGAGCATTATGTCGAACGCTGCCATGCCGAGTCGGAACTTGGGTTGCCTCACCGTGGTCAACGGTACGCGGTAATGCTCGCTGGTGAGGATGTTGCCGAAGCCGGCCACCGACAAGTCGCCGGGAATCTTTAGCCCGCGATCTAGGAAGACGTTTGAAACACCAATGGCAACGAGATCGTTCACGGTCTGCACCGCTGTCGCTTTTGTTTGCTCCTCGAGAAAATGCTCCGCAGCTTTCGCGCCTTCGGCGATAGTCATGCCGGCGTTAAAAACGAGGCTCGGATCTTCGTCGATGTTATTCTCGCGCAGGGCGCGTCGGTAGCCTTCCTGTCGCGAAACCGCACGTGCCGAGAATCGTGGTCCGGCGAAAAATGCGATGCGTTTGTGCCCGAGGTCGATAAGGTGCTGCGTCATCCCGAATGCTGACTCGTTGCCGAGTGACTGCGCGTTGACGAAGTCAGCGCAGAACTCCGCCAGCGGTCCCATGATCACCGTCGGGATACCGCGCTGCCGCAGTTCGCGGTAGGCCGGCACGTCCGGGTCGTTGCGATAAACGGGCGAAAGAAAAATGCCATCAACTCGGCGCGAGATGAGGTTGCGCAAAATGATCTCCTCACGTTCGACCTGATTCCATGTATGGTGGAGGATCAGTTCGTAGCCCTGCTCGAGCGCGCGCTGCTCGATGGCCATCACGATTCGAGCAAAGATCGGGTCGGTGGTGGCCGGGATCACAAGCCCAAGCAGCTTTGTTTCGCGGATACGCAGACTGCGCGCGCCGAGGTTCGGCGTGTAGCCCATGCGCTTGGCCAAGTGGCCGATGCGCAGCTTGGTCTTGGCGGCGATGTCCGGCGCGTCGCGTAACGCCTTGGAGACGGTCATCACCGAGACACCTGCTTCGTGGGCTATGTCTTTTAGGCGAACCATGCTTCAGGCGTGAGATCCCATCCATTGCAGTTTTTGCCGCAGGGTTTTGAAAAATGTACTGTCCGGCAACCGCGCCAGTTTTACCGTGCGGCGACTGCGGCGGATTATTACCGGATAGCCGGTGGCGAAATCAACGACATCCGTGCCGTCAGCGGCCAGTGTGGCTTCCCGCTGCCGGTCGAGCATTCGCACTTCGATGGTGGACTGCTGGCTGACGATCACGGCGCGATTGGAGAGCGTGTGTGGGCAGATGGGCGTGATCGTAAACACGCCAGCGTCCGGCGCCACGATCGCCCCGCCGGCGGACAGGGAGTAGGCGGTGGAGCCGGTTGGCGAGCCGATGATCAGTCCGTCGCAGCGATACACGGTCAGCACTTCGCCGTTTACCTTGACCTCAAGGCGGATCATTCGCGGCACCGCGCCGCGGCTGATCACGAAATCGTTCATTGCATCGAGCCGGAACTGCTTGTTGCCTGCTTCCCCCCTGGCCAAGAGCAGCGTGCGGGACTCGATGGAAAACTCACCGGCTGCGACCCCTTTGATCGCCTTGGTCAGGTCCTTCCCAGAGACGGCGGTCAGGAAGCCCATTCCGCCGATGTTCACCCCGAAAATCGGTGTGCCGGAGCCGGCCGTGTTTCTCGCCCACTTCAGCATTGTGCCGTCGCCACCGAACACCATGACCAGGTCTGCCGAGTGCGCCTTGGCCTCGTCAGTCAACGGCTTCATCCCTGCTGCGGCCGCCAGCTTGGCCGCACGCTGCACGATGCGCTGCGCTGCCGGTTTGTCGGTCATGCCCACGAGGGCTATTTTTTTAACTGGCTTGTTCACCTGTTCAGCAGGATGAGAAATTCTTTGTTGCCGGCCGGGCCTGTCAATGGCGACTCGGTCTCAGCGATCCATTCCAGCGGCGACTTGTCGTTCACAAACACACGCAACTCATCGAGCACCCGCCGGTGCACTCGCGGATCGCGGATTACGCCGTGGCCTTTGTCTGCCTCGGCCTTGCCAGCCTCGAACTGCGGCTTTACCAGTGCGACCACCCGGCCACCCGGCAGCAGCAAATCTACGGTTGCGGGCAGAATCTGTCGAAGCGAAATGAAGGAGCAGTCGATCACTGCCAGATCGAACGGTTCGAACGGCTGCGGGAAGCCATCCGGCGTGAGGTGGCGTGCGTTTGTTTGTTCCATCACGCACACACGCTCGTCGTTGCGCAGCGTCCACGCGAGCTGCCCTTGGCCGACGTCCACCGCCGCTACCGAGGCTGCGCCGTGCTGCAGCAGGCAATCTGTGAAGCCGCCGGTCGATGCGCCGAGATCGACCGCTCGCAGCCCGGCCACCTCGACGCTAAACGTTTCCAGCGCGTGCTCGAGCTTATGGCCGCCTCGGCTTACGAACTTGTCCGTTGCGGCAAGCGTCACTTTGTCGCCTGGCTTCACCTTGTCGCTGGCCTTGACCGCGCGTTGGTCGTTCACCAGTGCCTGCCCGGCCATCACCGCGCGCTTGGCCTTCTCGCGGCTTTCGCACAGCCCACGCTCGACCAGCGCCAAGTCCAGCCTCATCGGCTTGGTCGGCTTCGGTGTCAGTTCAGTCTCCTCCATCACGGGGGAACAGGTTGCTCCCGCGCTTCTTTTAGTCAGAATGTGCGCCGTGCCGCAAGGAGCGAACCCACTTACCGAGATCATCCGTGCCGAAATCGGCGCCACCGGCCCGATGCCGTTTGCGCGATTCATGGAGCTGGCGTTGTATCATCCAGAGTTTGGCTACTACGAAATCGGCGCCGACCAAGTCGGTCGTAGGGGAGACTTCATCACGAGCGTGAGCGTCGGCGAAGTGTTTGGTCAACTGCTTGCGTTTCGCTTCGCGCAATGGCTCAGTTCGATAGACGGCCCAGTACGGATCGCCGAGGCGGGCGCGCATGACGGCAGCTTGGCGGGCGATATCCTCGAGTGGCTCGCTGCCAACGACGAGCCGCTGTTTTCACGGTTGACTTACTCGATCGTCGAGCCGTCGGTGTGTCGTCGCGGCTGGCAGTCCAAGCGCTTGGGCAAATTCACGGGGAAAGTCGAGTGGCACGACTCGCTGGTGGATGCGACGGAGATTCGCGGCATTATTTTCAGCAACGAATTGCTCGACGCCTTCCCGGTGCATCGCATTTGCTGGGACGCCGCCAAACGCGACTGGCTTGAGTGGGCGGTCGACTGGCGTGACGGAGCATTTCGGTGGGAGCTGATCGATGGCGTTGATGCGGCTTGGCGGTTTCTGCTCCCCGCCTGGCCAAGCGAGTTGCTCGGCGTGTTGCCGGACCAGTACACCACCGAGTTGTCCCCGCAAGCCAACGCGTGGTGGCGAGTCGCCGCCGACAAGTTGGTCGCCGGGAAATTGGTTGCGCTCGACTACGGCCACGGCCCGGACGATTGGCCCGCTGCAAGTCAGCCAGACGGAACGGTGCGCGGTTACCGCACTCAAAAACGCGTCGACGATGTCTTGGCCGATCCCGGCGAGCAGGATCTCACTGCACACTCCAATTTCGGCTTGGCCAAGCGTGAAGGCGAGTCGGTCGGGTTGCGGACTGAACATTTCACCTCCCAGGAACGATTCCTGAACGGCGCTTTTGTCGAGATGCTTGAGTCGGACCCTTCGCTTGGTCAAGCGATCGACATTCGCCAGTTGCAAACACTCACCCACCCGGACCAAATGGGCCGCCCTTTCCGCGTCCTAGTGCAGGCGCGTTGATAATCAGCCCAAAAAAGTCCAGACCGCGGCAGGGGCGATGAGGAGGGCCGGGAGGTAGTCGGCCAATTGGATGCGCCGGATTTCCAGGAGTAACAACGGGATACACAACACGATGAAGCCGCCGGTTGCGGTGGTGGAATCGATCAGCAATCCCGCCTCGGGCAGGGCGTCTAGCCCCTGCTTCACAACGACAGCCAACAGCGTTAGGGTGCCTTGATAGATCAGCACCGGTGCGGCGGAAAAAAGCACGCTCCAGCCGAAGGTCGTCGCGAAGGTCATTGTCGAGATGCCGTCCATCGCCGACTTGATCGCGAGGATCTCGATGTCGCCGGTGAGCCCGTCCTGGATCGGCCCGAGCAGTGACATTGGCCCCACGCAAAACAGCAGTGTGCAGGTGACGAAGCCCTCGCTCGGCGGATGTTTTTCGTCCTGCGCCTGCGCGGCAGTGGTAAACTTTTTTCGTGCCCACGCACCGAGGTTATTGAGACGATGCTGGATCCCAAGCTTGGCACCGAGCCACTTGCCGGTGCTCAGTGAAAGCAACACAACGATGAACAGGTATACGCGCATCAGCCAGCTGCGTGGCGGTTGGTCGGGGTAGCTGCCGGCCAGCCCGTTCCAGATCATTATGAAGCCGATCGCCAGTGATACCAGTGCAATGGCGACCTTGAGATTATGCTGCGTCTTTGCGGAGATGTTGCGGAAGATGAACAGCCCTGCGAGTCCCCCGAGGAGAATGCAGGCGGTGTTGAGGATGGTGCCGAGACCGGTCACGCGCGGAGGGTGGGTGACTCCGCAGCGGGAGACAAGGGCAATGCCGACGTCGGCAGGTTCAGCGCTGCCAGCCAGCCGGCCGCCTTGTTGAGCGTCTCGTCATACTCGGTGGCGGGATCGGAGTCGGCGACGATGCCGGCGCCGACGTGAAACCAGGCCATCTCGTTGCGGCAAACCGCCGTGCGGATGAGGATGTTGAACTGGCTCTCGCGGTTGAAGCCGAGGTAGCCGAGGCAGCCGGTGTACGGGCCGCGGACGACCGGTTCGAGTTCGTCGATGATCTCCATCGCGCGAATCTTAGGCGCGCCGGTGATGCTGCCGCCGGGGAAACAGGTGGCCAGCGCGTGCAGATGCGTGACGCCGGTCCGCAAACGGCCAGACACAGTCGACACGAGGTGCTGCACCTGGGCGAAGCGTTCGAGCTTGGCCAAGTCGGGCACCGTCACCGAACCGTACTCGCAGAACCGGCCAAGGTCGTTGCGGAGTAGATCGGTGATCATCACGAGCTCGGAGCGGTCCTTGGCGCTGGTCTGCAACTCGTAACCAAGCCGCGCGTCGAGATCGGGCGACGTGCCGCGCGGGCGCGTGCCCTTGATCGGTCGGGTGGTAACGTGGTCGCCGCTCAGCTGCAGAAACTGTTCCGGTGACGAGCTGGCAAGTTGAAAACCGCCGCATTGCATGAACGCGGAGAACGGCGCTGGCGACGCAGTGGCCAGACGTTGAAACAGCGTCCAGCCATCGACGCCCACCTTTGCGGCTAAGCGATGTGTGAGGTTGGCCTGGTAAATGTCGCCCTGCCAAATGTAGTCGATGATTCGCCGTACGCCGCTGCAGTATTCATCGCGAGACATCGTCGAGGTGACCTGTGGCGTCGCCACTTGGCCAAGCGTCGGCTTGGCGGCGGGCGCTTGGCTGGAGGCACCGAGGTGTCCGAGCCAAAAGTTGGCGGCGGCTTGGGCGCGTTTGTCGGAGCGGTCGCCTTCCTCGTCGAGGCCGG
>DASCOW010000269.1:0-3090 GCA_036012205.1 Verrucomicrobiota bacterium | reverse complement strand
TTCCACCCTACCCGATCGACTACGGGGCAATCGTTCCCCGGAAAGCTCAATGCAGCAACCTGCTCGTCCCTGTCTGCCTCAGTGCATCCCACATGGCATTTGGCTCAATCCGCATGGAGCCTGTTTTCATGGCGCTTGGTCAATCGGCAGCAACCGCAGCCGTCCAGTCTATTGAAGCGAAGAGCTCCGTGCAGGATATCGATTACAACGAACTTCGAAGCCGATTACTCAAAGACCGCCAAGTGCTCGCCTGGACTACCCCTTAAGCCCAAGTGTCAGCGTTCGCACTATCAAACTTTCGCTTGCCCGTTCCGTTCACCTGCTGTGCATTGCTGTTCGCGGCGACGGTGGCCTTGGGGAAGCCCCCGATGACAACACCGCCAAGCTCCCTGAACCAGACAACACTTCAACGCCCAACCAAGCCCCACACGTATACATCATCCATGGCAAAAAATAAGTTCCAACTCCTCGCTGAACTGGCCGCTGCGCTGTTTCTGCCCGCCAAGCCGGCGGCGGCGGTGGAGACGCCGTACGGTGGACGACCTCGGGCATGCAGACATCGGGCCGTTCGGAGCGCGGAACCACAAGACGCCCCACCTCGACAGTTTGGCCAAGCGCGGGCCTTCACAAAATCCATCCTTGCTTCCGGACCGCCGCTTGGTTTGGATACCGCGCATGACAAATCTTCGACCGGCCCAACGGTTGTCGTTGGCCATCGCTATTCTGATCGGACTGACCATGAGCGCCCCCCTGCTATCCGCCGCGAACTACGACGAGGCCAAGGTACCGAAATACGAACTGCCTGATCCTCTCACGATGCGGGACGGCACCAAGGTCAAGTCGGCCAGCGACTGGATCGAAAAACGACGACCGGAGGTGCTTGAGTTGTTCCGCAAACACGTTTACGGCCGCAACCCGACCAAGCCAGACGGACTCCAGTTCAAGGTCATCCAAAACGATGCCACCGCACTGGGGGGCCAAGCGATCCGGCGCGAGGTGCTCATCACTTTCGCCCGCAAAGAGAAAACCCCCGAGGCGAACCTGCTGATTTACCTCCCTAAGAACACTGACGGCCCCGCACCCGCATTCCTGACTATCAACTTTGTAGGCAACCATACCATCCACTCCGATCCCGGCATCTCGATCACCCGCAACTGGATGCGCAACAGCAAGGATTGGGGCATCGAAAACAACCGCGCCGACGAACGATCCAGAGGCGCCCGCCGCTCACGCTGGGCGGTCGAAAAAATTCTTGATCGCGGTTACGCCCTAGCCACGATCTATTACGGCGATATCGATCCCGACTACGACGACGGCTTCGCCAACGGCGTCCACCGCCTCTACCCCAAGCCGAAGGCGGACGAGTGGGGAAGCATCTCCGCTTGGGCGTGGGGCCTGAGTCGATGCCTCGACTACCTCGAGACAGACCGCGACATCAACGCCAAAAAAGTCGCTGTCATGGGCCACTCGCGCTTAGGCAAAACCGCCCTCTGGACCGGCGCACAGGACGAGCGATTCGCCATGGTCATCTCGAATGACTCCGGTTGCGGCGGCGCTGCGTTGAGCCGACGTGAGTTCGGCGAGACTGTCAAACGCATCAACACCAACTTCCCACACTGGTTCTGTGATAACTTCACGAAATACAACGATCGAGTGAACGATCTGCCGGTGGATCAGCACATGCTCATCGCTCTGGCAGCGCCGCGCCCCGTTTACATCGCCAGCGCCACGGCAGACCAGTGGGCCGATCCCAGGGGTGAATTCCTCTCCGGCTACCACGCCGGCCCGGTGTATGAATTGTTCGGCCTCAAGGGCATCGGCGTGGCCAAGCAACCAACGGCCGATCAATCCATTGGCCACCACATCCGCTACCACGTCCGAACCGGGAAACATGACGTCACCGACTACGATTGGGAGCAATACTTAAACTTCGCTGACCGCCACCTGAAGTAGCCCGGCCAAGTCCTTGGCCAATCGTGCCGACCGTTGCTCCGTATAATTTATTTGTAGGCGCACGAATGCGCTTGATTGGTGTTTACCAATTGTTACCTTTTTTGCCGCCGCGAGCAGGACTGATCTGCAGCGCAACCCGAAATCCCAACCACTCCGACCACTGACGTGAAAATATTCGCCGGTAGCTCCAACCCCCCGCTTGCCGAAGCCATCTGCAGTACCATCGGCATCGAGCCGGGAAAACTCACCATCACAGCCTTCCCTGACGGCGAGACGTTCGCCAAGATCGAAGAGAACGTCCGAGGTGAGGATGTGTTTGTGATCCAATCCACCTGTCCTCCAACCAACCATCACCTGATGGAACTGTTCATCATCATGGACGCGCTCAAGCGGGCCAGTGCCGATCGCATTACGGCAGTCCTGCCTTTTTACGGCTATGCCCGTCAGGATCGGAAGGATCAGCCCCGAGTGCCGATCACGGCCAAGCTCGTGGCCAATCTGCTGGCGGCCGCCGGAGCCAACCGCATCTTGACAATGGATCTGCATGCCCAACAAATTCAGGGCTTTTTCGATATCCCTGTGGATCATCTGTACGCCTCGCCGGTAATCTTCGCCTATCTGAAGTACAGCAGGCGGGAGAATCAGGTAGTTGTCAGTCCTGACGTGGGTGGGCTGAAAATGGCCCATGCCTACTCGGAAATGCTCGAGGCCGATCTTGCAATTGTCGCGAAGAGGCGCACCAGCGCCACCAACACTGAGGCCGTGGGCATAATTGGTGAAATTGAAGGCAAAAACGCCCTTTTGGTCGATGACCTGACCGAAACAGCCGGCACACTGGTCAATGCTGCCACCACTCTCAAGGAGCGCGGTGCCTTGAGTGTCCGTGCCTGTGTTTCGCACACGATTCTCAATGATTTGGGCATCGATCGCCTGAAAAACTCTTGTATTGACGAATTGATAACGACTGATACAGTCCCCCGCCCCGAAATCGAGGGACTGAACATAAACACCCTATCGGTTGCAGGATTGCTGGGAGAAGCCATCCAGCGGATCCACAACAATTCCTCGGTGAACTCGCTGTTCCGTTTTAGGGGAGCACGCACCAATTGAGCTAGCCGAGAGAAGTCAGTTTTTTAG
>DASCOW010000268.1:0-2359 GCA_036012205.1 Verrucomicrobiota bacterium | reverse complement strand
CGCCGGTCATGTATTCGCAACCGTGATCGCCCACGCCCTCAATGACCGCTTGTGCTCCGCTGTTGCGCACGCAGACACGTTCCGCCGCACGCCCTCTAAAAAACGCCTTACCGCCGGTCGCGCCGTAGAGGCAGACGTTGCCGACGAGTATATTTTCCTCGGCTGCGAAGGTGGAAACCTTGGGTGGATAAATTGTTAGCTTGCCGCCTGAGAGCCCTTTGCCAACGTAATCGTTGGCGTCGCCTTCCAGTTCGATACTCACGCCCTTGGCCAAAAATGCCCCAAGACTTTGGCCCGCGGAACCAGTGAACTTGATTCGCACCGTGTCCTCCGGCAGCAACTCGGCACCGTGCGCCTTGGCTAATTCGTTGCTCAAAATCGTTCCGACCGTTCGATTGGTATTGATGATCGGCAACTCTATATCGACTGACTCACCTGCCTCAATGGCGCACTTGGCCAAGCGCACCAGATCGTTGTCCAACGCGAGGTCCAGACCGTGATCCTGCACCTGTGTGCAGTAAGTGCCGACGTCCGCATGCGGTTTCTCAACCGGCGTGAGGATGGAGCTCAAGTTGATGCCGTCGGCTTTCCAGTGGTCGATGGCCTTTTGCATCTCCAGCGCATCGACGCGCCCGACCATCTCATTGATCGTGCGGAAGCCAAGCTGTGCCATGATTTGCCGCGCCTCCTCGGCGACCATGAACAGGTAGTTGACGACGTACTCGGGCGACCCATTGAATTTCTTTCGTAGCTCTGGATCCTGCGTAGCGATGCCCACAGGGCAGGTGTTGAGATGGCACTTGCGCATCATGATGCAGCCCATGGTGACGAGCGGCGCAGTGGAGAAACCCATTTCCTCTGCGCCGAGCAAGGCGGCGATGACCACGTCGCGGCCGGTCTTGAGGCCGCCGTCAGTCTGTAACACCACTCGGCTGCGGAGGTCGTTGAGCACCAGCGTTTGGTGGGTCTCGGCGATGCCCAGTTCCCACGGCAATCCGGCGTGCTTAATGCTGGTGAGCGGCGAAGCGCCAGTGCCGCCAGTTTCACCGGAAATCAAGATGTGATCGGCATGCGCCTTGGCTACACCGGAGGCGACCGTGCCCACGCCCACCTCGGACACAAGCTTCACACTGATGCGTGCGGAGCGGTTCGCGTTTTTTAGATCGTGAATGAGCTGGGCCAAATCCTCGATCGAATAAATATCGTGATGCGGCGGCGGACTGATGAGCCCCACACCCGGCGTGCTGTGGCGGATGCGCGCGATCGTGTCATCAACCTTGCGTCCGGGCAACTCGCCTCCCTCGCCGGGCTTGGCACCCTGGGAAATCTTAATCTGCAATTCGTCCGCGTTGGTAAGGTACCAAATGGTGACGCCAAACCGGCCGGAGGCAATCTGCTTGATGGCGGAGCGTTTAGAGTCGCCATTTGCCAACGGACTAAACCTCTCGGGATCTTCACCGCCCTCGCCGGTGTTGCTCTTGCCGCCAAGGCGGTTCATCGCAATGGCCAAGCCCTCGTGGGCCTCGGCAGAGATGGAGCCGAAACTCATTGCACCGGTACAGAAACGCTTCACAATTTCGCTCGCCGGCTCCACGTCATCGATGGGAATCGGCCCGGCATTCACACCGTCCTTGAACTCCATCAACCCTCGCAACGCGCAGCGCGCCTTAGTGTCACCGTTAATGTGATTGGAGAATTGCTGGTACGACTCGTAATTGTTCGTGCGCGCAGCAGTCTGCAGCGTGGCAATGGATTGCGGATTCCACATGTGCTTTTCGCCCTCGGCACGCCAGTGGAATTCTCCGGGGTTGGGCAGCGACAGTGCCCCATCCTCGATCCGCTCTGGAAAACCAAGCGCGTGGCGGCGCAACGTCTCCTCGGCCAGTTCATCGAGGTTCACACCCTGCACTCGGCTGGCAGTGCCGACAAAGCAGCGCTCGATCACGTCATCCTGCAGGCCAATGGCCTCAAAAATCTGTGCGCCTTTGTAAGAGTGCAAGGTGGAGATTCCCATCTTGGCCATCACTTTGAGCATGCCCTTGGCCACGCCCTTGCGGTAGGCGATGACGATCGACTTGTCGTCGGTGAACACCTCCCCGTCGGTGAGCCCTCCGCGGCGCGACTCCCACAACGACTCGAACGCCAGGTATGGATTGATGGCATCCGCACCGTAGCCGACGAGCAGGCAATGGTGATGCACCTCACGCGCCTCGCCGGTCTCGAGCACGAGTCCGATCTGAGTGCGCAACGCGTTTTTCACCAAGTGATGATGCACCGCACCGGTGGCCATCAATGTGCTGAGCGGCACGCGGTCGGCGGAGATGGCGCGGTCGGTAAGAATGGCCAAGCTGAATCCATC
>DASCOW010000267.1:0-7763 GCA_036012205.1 Verrucomicrobiota bacterium | reverse complement strand
CGGAGGCCAGGAGTTCGATGTAGACCGTATCGAAGCCGCCACCGGGTGGGTCGCTGTATCCACCGCCGAGGGCGAGGTCCTTGGCGTTGTAGGCATCGAGGGCCGTGCCGGTGAGTGAGGCGGTGTCGAGCGGGATCTGCTCGTTCACGTCGTAGCCCGGCGCGCCGATGTTGTAGAACTCGAAGGACGGGGTATCGAGGGTCGAGTCCGGATCGCCCTGGATGATGAGTTTGTAGTCCGGGTAGACGCCAAGGAGGATGGCGCGGCAGCCCCGAGCCGTGAAGGCCAGACATGATGCAGTCCAACCGCCAAAGCGCAAGCCGTTTTGAGTCCGGGCATAAATTGGGTTGCCAGCCAAGCGGGCGGCGGGACAAGCTGCCGCCGCACGAATGCCCGATCCCGACGCTCAACACTCTCCCCGACCACGGCTGCTGCCACTTGGCTTCGCGCTGCTCTTCGTTGCAGCTGTACCGTGGTACTGGGGCGACGGCGGCGGCGAGACGCCGCTGATCCTGGGGATGCCACTCTGGGTGGCGGTAAGCACCGGGGTTTCGTTCTTGATTTCCTGCCTAACGGCATGGGCTGCGTTTCGCACTTGGCCAAGCGGTGATGACAACGCGGAGGGCGGCTCGTGAGCAACATCCCGCTTGGCCCAGCGGAGCTTGGCTTCATCGCCGTTTATCTACTGTCGCTCATCGGAATCGGCTATTGCGGCATGCGTGCGCGCCGGGAGAACTCTCTCAAGGATTTTTACCTCGCCGGCTCGAGCATCGGTTTTCTGGTTTTAGTGCTCACGCTTTACGCTACACAGTACAGCGGCAACACGCTGTTCGCGTTCACCGGCAAGACGTTTCGTATCGGCTATGCCTGGCTGATGAGTGTGCATTTCATGATGGCAATCATTGTGGTGTACCTCGTGTTCGCTCCGAGGCTCCATCAGTTGGCCAAGCGCGAGAGTTTCATCACTCCGGCGGATTTTCTGGAGTACCGTTTCAGACACCGCCCGTACACGGTGCTGGCCTCGATCACGATGATTGTGGCCATCGGCAATTACCTGCTCGCTCAACTCACGGCCATGGGGCTGCTGCTTCAGGGCATGACCACGTTTGAACCGCGGACGGCATTCGTCGCCGGGGTGATTCTACTCGCGGTAATCATGCTGGTTTACGAGACGCTTGGCGGCTTCCGCGCCGTGGCGTGGACGGATGTGATCCAGGGAGGCATTTTGATGGTGGGCTTCGCGATTTTGCTTTTTGTCGTGCTCGACCACTTCGGCGGGTTGGCCAAGAGCTACGAAGCACTGAAGGAAGCCAAGCCGGAAAAGGTCGCCGCGCCGGATGCGCTGACGATCCGCCGATGGTTTAGCTATATCGTCGTGGTGGGCATCGGCGGGGCGCTGTACCCGCAGGCGATCCAGCGCATTTACGCGGCGCGCAGCCAGCGCGTTCTCCGCAACGGCGTGGCCACGATGGCATTTCTGCCGCTTACGGCTTCGCTGATCGCGGTGTTCGTCGGCGTCACCGCGGCGGCGGCGCCGGAGTTGGCCACCCTGACTGACGCTGACTCGGATCGCGTGTTCGGCGAGGTCTGCCGCATCGTGATGGACGTGTCTCCGTTTCACCGCTGGCTGGTCGTGGTGCTGCTCGCTGCGGTGCTGGCCGCGCTGATGTCCACCGCCGACTCGGTGCTTCTCTCCATTTCATCGATGCTGACGAAGGACATTTACCACCGGCAAATCAACCCAAACGCCAGCGAAGCGAGGCTGACCTTCATAGGCAAGTCGTTGTCCTGGATCGTAGTGACGCTCATGGCCTCGATCGCCATTTACCTCAACTCGCTCGAGAACAAGCCGACCCTTGTGAAGCTGATGGACATGAAGTTCGATATGCTGATGCAACTTGGACCCGGCTTCATCATTGGCGCATACTGGCACGGGATGAAATCCAACGCCCCGTTCTGGGGGCTTTTAGCCGGTCTCGTTGCAATTTTTGCCCTCTACATTTCGGTTTCTTCAAACAACCTGACCACACTGGAGGAGTGGATGGGTTTCAGATATGGCCCGCTGAAGATAACTCAAGGAACCCTTGGCAATTGGGGAATTCATGGGGGTATCTTTGGCTTGGCGGTTAATCTGTCGGTGATCGTCGCGATCTCCAAATCGCCGCTTGGCCAGATTCCGCGGCCGACGGCAACTTGATAAAGGATCTTTGATGAGCGAAAGTCTGCGGATATGAGACGGTTTACCACATGGATTTTGCTGCTTGCCCTCGTTGCCAGAGTGATCGCCACAGAGCACCGCTTCGATCAGGATAGAGACATCGTTTACAAGGAGATAGCCGGCAAAAAACTCAGGCTCAACGCCTTTGTGCCGAAGGGCGACGGCCCCTTCCCCGGCGTGCTCGTCGTCCACGGCGGTGCTTGGCGGGCGGGTTCGCGAACCCAGTTGACCATGTATGCGAAGAGCCTCGCCCGGCGGGGGTTTTCCTGCTTCTCGGTCGACTACCGTCTTGCGCCCAAGCACAAAAGCCCGGCACAGATCGAGGACTGCCGAGATGCCGTCCGTTGGATTCGCCAAAACGCTGCTAAGCATAAGACCGACTCCAATCGCATCGGCGCAATTGGCTATTCGGCCGGCGGCCATCTGGTCTCGCTGCTGGCCACCACTGGTTTGTCAAAGGCGGACGACCCAAAGGGCATCGGCACAAGAATCGCCGTCGCCGTCGCGGGGGGTGCACCGACCGATTTCCGTCCCACCCGCGAAAACTCCAAGGCACTCTCCTTCTGGCTGGGAGGCTCGCGCAAAAATAAGCCACAAATCTATCATTCGGCGTCGCCCACTGCTTTTGTCGACAAGGACGACGCGCCGGTTTTTTTCTTCAACGGTTCGACGGACATGTTCGTGCCGGTGAAAACCCACCGCACCATCGGCTACGCCGGCCCGACCGCCCTGCACTCTGCGCTGAAAGAGGCGGGCGTCGAGACCGACCTGCACATCATCAAGGGCGCCGGCCACTTTCTTGCCATCTTCAACAAAACCGCCCTCGATGGCGGCTACGCCTTTCTCGACAAACACCTCAAGCCCTCCAACAAGCTCCGTGTCTTCCTGCTCGCCGGCCAATCGAACATGCAGGGCCAGGGTGTCGTCGATTTTGATCATCCGAAATATTACAACGGTGGCAAGGGCATCCTTAAAAACGTGATAAAAAACCCGGAGCGCACCCACCTGTACAAGCACATCGTCGATAACAAGGGCGACTGGATTGTACGCGACGACGTCTTTGTCCGCCACCAGGCGAAGGAGGAACTCAAGACGGGCGGCCTGTCGGTCGGCTTCACCGGTTACGGCGGCAGGCACCACATCGGGCCGGAATTTCAGCTCGGCCACCTAGTCGGTGAGGCGTACGACGAGCCGGTGCTACTCATCAAGACCGCATGGGGTGGCAAGAGCATTTACAGAGACTTCCGCCCGCCCAGCTCCGGGGGCACCACCGGTGAATTCTACAAAAAGATGCTCGCCGAATACCGCGAAGGTTTGGCAAAACTCGGCGACGAGTTCCCGCTGTTGGCTAAGCGCAAACCGGAACTCAGCGGCTTCGTCTGGTTCCAGGGCTGGAACGACATGTTCGACGACGAGGCACTGAAGGAGTACGAGGCCAATCTGATCCATCTCGTCAGAGATGTGCGCCGGGAGTTCGAGCAGCCAAATCTGCCGGTTGTCATCGGCGAACTCGGCAACGGCGGCCCCAAGGCTGGCAAAAACATGCTCGCGATCCGCGAGGCCCAAAAATCCGCCGCCAAGGCGCTTGGCCCAAACACAACCTTCGTGCAAACCACACAGTTCGCCCGGCCGGCCAAGGAATCGCCCAACGTCGGCCACGGCCATCACTGGTACGGCAATGCCGAGAGCTACTTCCTCATCGGCAATGCGCTTGGCCAGGCGCTGCTCGGACTGGCCGGCAAATAATTCCAATTACTCGCAATGACAAAACAAACAATATTCGTGACGGCAATCCTGTTCGGTGCACTTGGCCAAGCGGTGGCAGAGAAAGAGGGAAAAAAGTTTTACGACCCAGTCGTGAAAAAGCTTGAGGGCTGGACGATCAAGGTCGATCCCAAGCTGCTTCAAAAAGAGCACAAACAGTTTAAGGCGCAAGTATTCACCGCGCTAGCGAATCACCTCCAGCGGATCAAGTATATCCTCCCTGAAGCAAAGGTAAAGGCGCTGCAACAACTGCCGATCTGGCTGGATCATCACTACGAACCGCTTGGCTCGATGCAGTACCACCCCGGCGCCGCGTGGCTCAGGGAACACAACCACGATCCGCGGCTCGTGAAGCACGTCCACATCCCCCGGGCCAAGGCGCTGCTGAACCGAGGCCAATGGGCCAAGCACCCTTACGTGGTCCTGCACGAACTCGCACACGCCTATCACGACCAAGTGCTCAAGAACGGCTTCCAAAACAAGGCCGTCCTGGATGCATACAACGAGGCCAAGGCCCAGGGCATCTACAAAAAAGTGCTCCTCTACACCGGCCGCATGGTGAAACATTACGGCCTGAACAACCAAATGGAATATTTTGCGGAGAGCACCGAGGCGTACCTTGGAGTGAATGATTTTTACCCGTTCGTCCGCGCCGAACTCAATGAGCACGACCCGGGGATGTTTAAGCTTCTGAAAAAAATATGGGGCGAAGTGAAGTAGCCGATTGACCAAGTGCTTGGCAGTGATGTTCGTCCTCGCACTCTCTGCCTCGCACTCGGTTTTTCGATGGCGAGTCCGAGGGGGAGTATGATCGAAAATCAGGCTATTGCGCTTGTCTTGGCTCGCTTGACTGCTTTGCGGCGGTCGTTGGCGTCGAGGATGCGCTTGCGGAAGCGCAGATGGTTGGGGGTGACCTCGACCAGTTCGTCGTTGTCGATGTACTCGATGGCACGCTCGATGGAAAACTGTACGGGCGGCGTCAGCAGGATTGCCTTGTCCGCGCCGGAGGAGCGCATGTTGTCGAGGTGCTTGGCCTTGGTCGGATTCACCGGCAGATCATCGCGACGCGGATTTTCGCCGACCACCTGCCCGGCGTACACCTTGTCTCCCGGAGCGACGAACAGGTTGCCGCGTGCCTGCAGCACATCCAGCGAGTAGGCCATCGACGTGCCGGACTCCATGCTGACGAGTGTACCGGTCTGGCGCGTGACCAACTCGCCGCTGTACGGCCGGTACTCGAGGAACGAGTGACTCATCACACCGTTGCCGCTGGTGAGGGTGAGCAGGTCGCTCTCGAAACCAATCACCCCGCGCGTAGGGATCTCCGCCGTGACAGTCACGCCGGCGGTATGGTGCTCAATGTTGGTGATCTTGCCAAGCCGCTTGCTGAGCGTCTCCATGACGATGCCGAGATGCTCCTCTGGCACCTCGACCCAAATCTGCTCGAACGGCTCGTTGCGTTTGCCATCGATCTCCCTGTACAGGACGGTCGGCCGCGACACGAGCACCTCAAAACCCTCGCGGCGCATCGTCTCGAGCAGGACGGCGATCTGCATGCTGCCACGGGCGTCCACGAGGAAACGCGTGCTCTCATCGGTGTCATGCACGCTGATAGAAATGTTGGACTTGGTCTCGCGATCGAGCCGTGCGCGAATCTCGCGTGAGGTGACTTTTTTACCGTCCAGCCCTGCGAGCGGTCCGTCGTTCACAGAAAACTCCATTTGCACGGTCGCCGGGTCAATCTCGATGAACGGCAGCGGCTCCGCGTCATCGGCCTTGGCCAGTGTGTCGCCGATACCCACCTCGTCAAACCCGGCCAAGCCGGCAATGTCGCCCGCCGCAGCCTCGGTGACGTCATTCGTCTGAAGACCGGCGAACTGCTTGAGCTTGATGATCTTCACTTTTTGCCGGGTGCCATCCTGCCGGATGACGTTGACTTGGTCCCCCTGCTTGACGTCGCCGGACAAGATGCGCCCGATCGCCATCCGGCCAACATACTCGTCCCAGTCGATGTTGCTCACGAGCATGCGAAACGGCGCATCCTCGACCACTGGCGGAGGCACGCGCTCAATAACGCTCTCGAACAGATCGTTCATGTCTTTGCGTGGCCCGTCGAGAGCGCGGTCGGCAAACCCTATCTTCGCGCTTCCGTAAAGGAACGGTGCGTTGAACTGGTCGTCGTCCGCTCCTAACTCAAGGAACAATTCCAGCACCTTGTCATGCACCCACTGTGGGCGTGCGGTGTCGCGGTCGATCTTGTTGACCACACAGATCGTCTTGAGGCCGTGGCCAAGCGCCTTGCGCAACACCCAGCGCGTCTGCGCCTGCGGCCCGCTCACGGCATCCGTCAGCAGCAGGACGCCGTCGACCATCTTCATCACGCGCTCCACCTCGGCGCCAAAGTCGGCATGGCCCGGCGTGTCGACGATGTTGATGGTGTAATCCTTCCAGCTGATCGCGGTGTTTTTGGCCTTGATGGTGATGCCCTTCTCACGCTCTAGATCCATCGAGTCCATAACCCGCTCGGCGACGACTTGGTTGTCACGAAAAGTGCCGCTTTGCTGCAGCAACTCATCCACAAGCGTGGTCTTGCCGTGATCCACGTGCGCGATGATTGCGATGTTTCGGATGTGATCTGCGTTCACAGAAATAAAGGGAAGAAAAACGGCCAACCGGGTCGCCCGACGTGGCGACAGCTAAAAAACGATGTTGGTTTCTCCGGTGTGGGTTGGCCCAGAACTCCCTGTGCGCGCAGACGGATACAGAATTCGCCCGCGCAATTCAAGCAAAGGATTCCGCAACCGCACCAGCCAAGCGCTTGGCCAAGCTCAGACTCTCCGCTCGCCGCGGTAGTCGCGGGTCAGCCAGGCGGGATCCCCTCCGGCGGCGAAGGTGTTCTTCTTCGGGTTCCACTTGATCGCCGTGTGATTGTAGTAGGTCTGGTTGAGCAGATGGCAGGCGCTTGATGTGCGAGCTCCGATGATCTCAGGTGTGCACGGCTTCTTGCGGGTGCGCATGGAGTTGAGGAAGTCCGGAATGTGGCTGCTGCTGCGGTACAGCTTCACCTTAGCATCCTTGAGATACTCGGACTCCATCTTGTCGAGTTCCTTGCCAAGGTTGACGTTCCGGTCACCGCCTGTCCGGCCAGCGATGAACTTCTCCCCTAGCCAAAGGCCGATCCGACCGCGGTGACACTCCACTCGCCCCTCGGTGCCGTAAAAGCTCGATCCCATTCCTGTGCCGTGCATCAACGGGACATTGCCAGCGTAAACCAGCTGTGCGCCCTTCATCGCCTTGGGATTCTCGGCCGGGATCGTGGCCACCGGGCCACTGTCATCCATACCCAGTCCCCAGTGAACGATATCGATCATGTGCGCCCCCCAGTCACAGACCATGCCACCGCCGTACTCCTTGTAGCTGCGCCAGTTCGGGAAGTGACCGTGCACCCCGCGCGGACTGAGCACAGAACTGTAGCCACGCATCGGTCCAGGACCAATCCACTTGTCCCAGTCAAGGCCCGGCTCCATTTGCTCCGTTGGCAAATCACACGGTATGCCGGGAGGGCCGACGTTGACTGCGGTGCGCTCGACTTTGCCAATGATACCGTTTCGCACCAGTTCGCAGGCCACGCGGAACTCGCGCGAGGAACGCTGCATCGAGCCGGTCTGTAAAATGGCCTTGTTCTTTTTCACCGCCTTCATCACCTCGACCGACTCGTGTACATTGTGGGTAAGCGGTTTTTCGCAGTACACATCTTTGCCAGAGTTCACCGCAGCAATGG
>DASCOW010000266.1:0-1778 GCA_036012205.1 Verrucomicrobiota bacterium | reverse complement strand
GAGCACGCCGGCACGCACGCCAGCAAGTTCGATTCGAAGTATGCGACCTTCCCTGGTCTGCTAGAAAAGGCTGGCTACTGGGTTGGCTACACCGGCAAGGGTTGGGGGCCGGGCAATTACAGGGATGGTGGCTTTAAGCGAAACCCGGCCGGTCCCGTCTTTTCGTCCAAGAAAAAGAAGTCCCGCATCAAGGGCATTTCCTCCACCGACTATGCGGCGAACTTTGACGAGTTCTTGAATAAACAACCCGCCGACCAGCCGTTTTGTTTCTGGCTTGGTGGGCACGAGCCGCACCGGGTTTTCGAGAAAGGTATCGGCCTCAAGCAGGGCAAGAAACTTGAGGATGCGGAAGTGCCGGCCTTCCTGCCGGACACACCGGAAATTCGCAGCGACATCCTCGACTACTACGCCGAAATCGAGTGGTTCGACTCGCACCTCGAGCGGGCCCTGGCCAGGCTGGACGAACTTGGCGAACTGGACAACACGCTGGTCATTGTCACATCGGACAACGGCATGGCGTTCCCCCGAGCCAAGGCCAACTGCTTCGAGTTTGGCGTGCACGTGCCGCTGGCGATCATGTGGCCAAGCCGGGTCAGGGGCGGACGCGAGGTGACCGATCCGGTGGGTTTCGTCGATCTCACGGCGACCATTCTCGAGGCGGCCGGTGTGATACATCCCGCGCTTGACCAAGCGGGGTTGGCGCCGGTCGGGCACAGTTTGGTTGCGTTGCTCGAGTCGGGGAAATCCGGCCGGGTGGAACCGCAGCGAATCCATGTGTTCAGCGGCCGCGAGCGCCACTCATCCTCCCGCCACAACAACATGACCTACCCGCAGCGCTGCCTGCGAACGGATCGGTACATTTACATTCGCAACTTCAAGCCGGACCGCTGGCCGGCGGGCGATCCGCAAAAGTTTGACGCCCCCGGCAAACTCGGCCCGATGCACGGCGGTTATCACGACATTGACGCCTGTCCGTCGCTCACGTTTTTAATCGAGAACCGAACGAAAACTGGCATCGCGCAATACTTCCATTGGTCCGTGGATAAGCGCCCCGGCGAGGAATTGTACGACATCACCAGTGATCCGGCCTGTCTGAACAACCTCGCCCTCGACCCGGCCCAATACAAACTCACCCGAACGTACCGTGATCAAATGGACGTCTACCTGAAAAAGACTGGCGATCCGCGAGCGCTTGGCCAAGGTGATCTCTGGGAAAGCTACAGACGCTACAGCCGAATGCGCTCTTTCCCAAGGCCGTAACCAACCAAGCAGGGTTACTTGGCCTGGACCATCAGGTCGGAGATTAGTTGGGCGAATCTGGCGGGGTTTTTGACGGCGATGCCTTCGGTCAGCAGCGCCTGATCGTAGAGCAGTTCAGAGTAGTCGGCGATCTTCGAGTCTTTTTTGTCGGCGGTGAACAGGTCGTTCATCGTTGCGATGACCGGGTGGTTGGGATTTAGCTCAAGGATGCGCTTTGTCTCGGGCATGGGTTGGTTCATCGCAGCGAAGATGCGCTCCATTTGCGGGTTCATGTCGCCTTCGTCGGTGACGAGGCAGCTGGCGCTGTCGGTCAGTCGGTCGGAGAGGCGCACTTCTTTCACGTCGTCCTTGAGGCTGTCTTGGACTTTTTTGATCAGTTTTTTGTATTTGCCGGAGGCTTCCTTTTTCTGCTCGTCGGCGAGTTTCTTTTCCTCCTCGCTGCCAAGGTCGATGTCACCTTGGGCGATGGATTTGAGTTTCTTTCCGTCGTACTCGCCGAAACCGGCCAGAATGAACTC
>DASCOW010000265.1:0-11912 GCA_036012205.1 Verrucomicrobiota bacterium | reverse complement strand
TCCCGCTCGAGACGGCGCTCGCCGGCATCCCGGGGCTGGAACATACGCGGTCGATATCGCGCAACGGTTTCTGTCAGGTGACGGCGGTGTTTGATGACGCGGTGGACATTTACTTTGCTCGACAGCAAATCAACGAGCGACTGACTGCTGCGCGGGAGTCGTTGCCTGAGGGGATCGAGCCTAGGATGGGGCCGATCACCACTGGGCTAGGCGAGGTGCTCATGTGGACAGTGGAGTTTGAGCCGCAAGCGCTTGGCCAAGCGGGCGGCTTCGTCACGCCTGGCGGCGAGTGGCTCACCAATAACGTACAGCGCTTGGCGTTCCTGCGCACGGTGCAGGACTGGATCATCCGCCCGCAGATCAAAACCGTCCCGCTCGTGGCCGATGTCGATGCCATCGGCGGCTATGTGAAACAATATCACGTGCTGCCCCGGCTTGGGCTGTTGAGCGCGCACGGCCTGACACTTAACGACCTCGTTTCCGCGTTGGAGCGCAACAACCTCAGCCTCGGCGCGGGTTACATTGAACGCGACGGATCGGCGGCGCTTGTGCGGGCCAGCAGTCGGCTCGGCGGCTCGGCGGCCATTGCGGACGTCGTGGTGAAGCAGAGCAACGGCACACCGGTTCGCGTCGGTGACGTGGCGGACGTCGCGCTCGGCGGTGAAATGCGGCTTGGCAGCGCCAGTATCGACGGGCACGAGGCGGTGGTCGGCACGGCGATGATGCTCACCGGTGCGAACAGCCGCGCCGTGGCCAAGGCGGCGGCGAAGCAGTTGGACGATGTGCGTCGCAGCCTTCCGCCGGGTATTGCCGTCCGTCCCGTTCTCGATCGCTCGCGGCTGGTGAACGCCACGATTGACACCGTGGCGCACAATTTGTTTTACGGGGCGGCGCTGGTGATCGCCGTGCTCTTCGGGCTGCTCGGCAACCTTCGCGCCGCGTTTCTCACCGCGCTGGTCATCCCTCTCTCGATGCTGCTCGCGGCGGCGGGGATGCACCGCGCCGGCATCAGCGGCAACCTGATGAGCCTCGGTGCAATCGATTTCGGGATCATTATCGACGGCTCGGTCATCATTGTGGAGAATTGCCTGCGCCGCCTGGCCGGCCGACAGCGTGAATTGGGCCGGTTGCTCACGCTGGGTGAACGGCTCGGCGTTGTCCGCGCCGCGAGCCACGAGGTACGTCGTCCGTTCGTGTTCGGCGTCGGCATCATCACCGTGGTTTATCTACCGGTTCTCGCGCTCACCGGCATCGAGGGGAAACTGTTTCACCCGATGGCACTAACGGTGATCTTCGCGCTCGCTGGGGCATTCGTGTTATCACTGACATTCGTACCAGCGTTGGTGGCGCTGGCCATCAACAGGAGCGTTGCGGAGAGCGACAACGCGCTCATGGGAACGGCGCGGCGGGGGTACGCACCGGTGCTGGACTTTGCGCTGCGCCGCAGGGGTGTGGTGCTTGGCGCGGCGGCGGCGATACTGCTCGGCGCGGGCGTGGTGTTCGCGAACCTTGGGCAGGAGTTTGTGCCGCAACTGGACGAGGGCGACATCGCGATGCACGCGATGCGCATCCCTGGCACAGGCATCGAACAATCGACGCGGATGCAGCTCGAGGTCGAGCGCGCCGTGGCCAAGCTGCCGGAGGTCGCGCTGGTTTTTTCAAAAACCGGCACCGCCGATCTTGCGGCCGACACAATGCCGCCAAGTGTTTCGGACACGTTTATCATTTTCAAGCCGCGTTCCGAGTGGCCGGAGCCTCGCTTGGCCAAGCAGGCGATCGAGTCAAAAGTCCGTACCGCCGTGCGCGACTTGGTTGGCAACAAGTACGAGTTTTCCCAGCCGATCGAAATGCGATTTCACGAACTCATTGCCGGCGTGCGGGGTGATCTTGCGGTGAAGGTGTTTGGCGAGAATCCGGCAGAACTGCGTCGGACGGCGGAGGAAATCGCCGCCGTGATGCGTGGTGTGGCCGGCGCAGCCGATGTGAAGGTCGAGCAAACCACCGGCCTGCCGGAACTGACCATGCGGCCCAAGACCGGCACGATGGCGCGCTATGGGCTCGATGCCGCCACTGTGATTGAGAGTGTCAATATCGCGATTGGCGGCCGCGCGGCGGGACAGGTGTTCGATGGCGATCGGCGGTTCGACATCGTCGTGCGTTTGCCCGAGGCCAAGCGGCGGCAGGCGTCCACGCTTACGGAGTTGCCGATCCTCCTTCCGGTCAAGTCGAACGGGGGTACCGCGCTCCCGCCGGTGTTGCCGCTTGGCGAGTTGGCGGAGGTGGTGCAGACCGAGGGGCCGTTTCAGGTCAGTCGCGAGAACAGCAAACGCCGCGTGGTGGCGCAGTGCAATGTGCGCGGCCGCGACTTGGCCGGATTCGTCAGTGAAGTGCGCGAGCGAGTCAACGCGGATGTAAATCTTCCACCAGCGACGTGGCTCGACTGGGGTGGACAGTTCGAGAATCTTACCGCTGCCCGGCAACGTTTGGCCGTCGTTGTGCCGGTTTGTTTCGTGCTGATTTTTCTGCTGCTGCACGCGACCTTCGGTGCGGTGCGGCCGGCGCTGCTGGTCTTCACCGCCGTGCCGTTGGCACTGACCGGCGGCGTTGCGGCGCTTTGGTTGCGTGGGCTGCCATTTTCCATTTCGGCAGCGGTTGGTTTCATCGCGTTGTCGGGTGTGGCCGTGTTGAACGGTTTGGTGCTGGTTACGTTCATCAACCAGCTCCGTGAGCAGGGACGGCCGTTGGAGGAGGCTATCCGCGAGGGAGCGCTCACGCGGCTGCGCCCGGTGCTGATGACGGCGCTTGTCGCATCGCTTGGCTTCGTGCCGATGGCCTTGGCGACCGGCACCGGCGCGGAGGTGCAGCGACCGCTGGCCACGGTTGTCATCGGCGGCATCCTCACTGCCACCGCGCTGACCTTGGTAGCGTTACCGGCGTTGTGTCAGCGAGTGCTGAGAAAAAGTGAGCTGTGAGCGAAGACACGGATTTCACAAATTCACACGGATTCAAAATTCAATCCTGAAAATCCGTGTGATCCGTGTCTGAAAACTCAGTCGAGTTTTACGGATTGGCCTGTATGAACGGACTGCTCCTCGGCTGCGCAAATTTCCACTGTGCAGAGGCCATCGGATGCGGAGATGTTAGGTGCTTGGCCGGAGCGGATGCTGTCGATGAAGTGCGCCAGTTCGCCGGTGTAACCATCTGCGCCTTCGCACTTGATCACCTGTTTTTCCTTGCCTTCTTCGAACAGTCGCAGCGGCTCGTCCTCGCGGCCGATGTCGTAGTCGGCAGTGGCCCTCTCGAAGATGACGCGATACGACATATTGAAGCCCCACCCAGGCGTCATCGCCCAGCTTCCTTCGGCACTCACCTTGGCTTCGCATTCAACCTCGTACTGTGTCAGCACATGGTCGATCGCCCCGCTCACCTTGGTAAAGCCGGTTGAGTAGACGGACTTCGGCCTACCGAAGACGTGTTGTACGAAGTCGGTGTCGTGCACGTGCAAGTCGAACAGCGCGCCGCCGGACGTTGCGCCGTCGAAGTAGATTGCCTGACCCCAGGCAGGCGGTTCGGCGATTCGCTGAAAATGCGCGGCTTGCACCTTGCCGTAGTGGCCGTTTGCGACCGCCTCCTTGAGCCAGGCCCATTGTGGCCAAAAGCGCAGACACATGCCCACCATGAAAAGACCCTTGGCCTGTGCAGCAGCCTCGGCGATTTCTTGGGCCTCGGCGACGGAACGGGCGAGAGGCTTTTCACAGATCACGTGTTTGCCCGAGGCGAGGGCCGGCTTGGTCATTCGCAAGTGCGTGCGCGTGGGTGTGCAGATGTCGATGGCATCAATCGACTCGTCGGCGAGGAGATTATTGAAATCCTGATATGCCTTAACCTGCGACATATCGAGCTTGACCGGTTCGCCAGAGTCGATGTTGCCGAGCACCTCGGTGAAGTCGCCCTTGAGTCGCTCGGGATCGAGGTCGCAGATTGCTGCTACGTTTACGCCCTCGATTTGGCGATAAGCACGGATATGCATCGCGGCCATGAACCCAAGTCCGACGATGCCAATGTTGATGTTGTTTTTTGTCATGATCTTAAAGCTGGGTGACGAATTCGCGGGCAGTCCTGATGTCGGCGACACGCTGGTTGTCGGCTTCGCGCTCGATGCAGCAGTCGCCCCTGTAGTCGAGTTTGGTCAAGGTGGCGAAGAACGCAGGCCAATCGACCTCACCGGTGCCGACGGTGACCTCGGTGCCCCACGTGCCGGGCTCCTTCGCCAAGGTGGCGTCCTTGATGTGACATTGCTTGAGGAATGGCGCGAGGGTCTCGAGCGCCTCGATCGGGTCGCCCTTGTCGTACAGGATCATGTTTGCCGGGTCGAAGTTGACGCCGACGCTAGGCCGGTTGAGTTTCTCGAGAAAGAGACGCAACGTGCCGGCGGTTTCCTGCCCGGTCTCAAAGCCAAGATCGATGTTGTTGGCATCAAACACGTCAGCAATCTGCGTAATGCGACTAAGCAGTTTGGCAAAACCGGGATCGCTCTCCTCGTGTGGCAGGAAGCCGGCATGGAAGGTGACCAGCTTCAGGCCAAGCCCGGCGGCGATGCCGGCGACGGCCTGGATGTTGGTCCAGTTGGCGTCCCAATGCTCATCCGGCACGACGCCGCCGGTTTCCTTGATAGCGTTGAGCGACGAGTAATCCTCACCGATGGTGCCGAACATGCCAGAGACAATCCTGATGTCCTTGGCGACAAACAGCTCAGCGGTTTTGCCCCAAGCATCCGGGTTTTCTCGGAGCGGATCGAGTGCGAGTTGGACGCGCGGAATGCCAATCTCGCCGACGTGGGCGGCGAGTGCCTTGGGGGATTCCGGTTGCAGCGACCAGCTGCAAACGGCCAGACGGGATTCGATGTCGTGTGCCATTTCGGGTGGGCGGGGAAACCGCGCTTGGCCAAGTGAGCAGATTCGCGGCGGATATTCAAGAATTGTGTGCTAAGCGCATTGCGCTTTTCTGAACTGCGCCGAGCGGTTAGGCTGCCGCCGGTGTCTTACCAGGTCATAGCTCGCAAATACCGTCCACAACGCTTCAGCGATGTCGTTGGCCAGGATCACGTCAGCCAGACCTTGGCCAACGCCATCGGCGGCGAGCGGATTGCACATGCATATCTGTTCTGCGGGCCAAGGGGAACCGGAAAGACGACCTTGGCGCGGATTTTTGCCAAGTGCCTGAACTGCACCGACGGCCCAAAGGTTGATTTCCCGGACGACGACCCTAAGTGTGCCGAGATTGCCGAAGGCCGCTCGATCGACGTGCTCGAGATCGACGGCGCCAGCAACAACGGCGTCGAGCAGGTTCGTGAGTTGCGCGAAACGTGCGTTTACGCGCCGGCCTCGTCGAAGTTCAAGATTTACATCATCGACGAGGTGCACATGCTCACCACGGCGGCGTTCAACGCCCTGCTCAAGACGCTTGAGGAGCCGCCGGCGCACGTGAAGTTCATGTTTGCCACCACCGAGCCGGAGAAGGTGCTGCCGACCATCATGTCCCGCTGCCAACGCTTCGACCTCCGGCGCATACCGGTGAACCTAATCGCTGGGCATCTCAAGTTCATTTGCGGCGAGGAAAAGGTGACGATTGACGAGGGAGCGCTGTTCGCCATCGCGCGTGGCGCGGAAGGCTGCATGCGCGACGCCGAATCGGCGCTTGACCAGCTCATCAGTTTTTGCGGCGAAGCCATCACCGAGCCGGATGTACTCTCGATGTTTGGGCTGACGGCGCAGGGGCAGTTGTTCGCGCTGGCCGAGGCGGTTCTCACTGGCGACTCGACCCGGACGCTCACCGAACTCAACGCCCTCGCCGGCCAGGGCAAGGACTTGGGCCGGCTGGTCGGCGACCTGCTGACGCACATTCGCAATCGACTCGTGTACGTCGTGTCGAAGGGCGACCTCACGCTGCTTGAGATCAGCGAAGCCGAGGCGACCGCCCTGCAGGCCGGTGCCAAACTGGCCAACGGGCAGGCGCTGACCCGTGTGCTCGATATTCTGACCGAGTGCGAAGGCCGCCTACGCCTTGCTACGTCGAAGAAAATCTTAATCGAGGTCTCGCTGCTCAAGGCGGCGCAGGCCAAGTCTGCACTGGGCATCGATGAGGTGCTTGGACAACTGGAAAAACTGCGCGACAACGAGTTGCCATCCGTGGGCCAAGCGCCTCCGGACGCCATCCCCAAACCGACCCCCCAACCAAGCGAACCGGTCAAGCCGGCCTCAAGAGCAACACCACCCCCGGCTTTGGCCAAGCAGGATGAACCGGTTGATTTGCAGGAGCTTTGGGTAAAGCTCGCTGCCGCTGCGGCCAAGGCCAGTCCGTTCAAGCAGGTCTATTTTCAGCAGGCGCACGCTGTGTCGTTTTCAAAGGGCACGTTCGAGATCAGCTTTGCGGAGGAGCACGTTGGACTGGTGGACAACAAGGCCAACCACGACATGCTCGCTGAGCAACTTGCGGCGCTTGGCCATCCAAATGCGCAGTTTCGCTTCACCAGCGAACCACCGCCCGGTGGCAGGCCACCGGCACCTGAGCCGGAGCCGGTTGAAGAGAAGCCAGTCGTCACCTGCGCCAACCCGGAAAAAGCAAAGCGTGCCCCGCAGCCGGAGCAACTTGATCCGGAGGAATTCAAAAACGACACGCTCATTCAAAAGGCGCTGGAACTGTTCCGGGGCCGCATCGTCGAGGTGCGGAAGTGAGCCGATAATTTTAACATGGCAAGCATTGGTAAATTGATGAAACAGGCCGCCAAGATGCAGCGGCAAATGCAGGAGGCTCAGGCGCAGTTGGCCGATCAAACCGTCGAGGCCTCGAGTGGCGGCGGCGCGGTCAAGGTTACCGCAAGTTGCGACGGTGCGGTCAAGTCGATCAGCATCGATCCTGACGCCGTGGACACGGAGGACATCTCCATGCTCGAGGACATGGTGCTCGGCGCGGTCAACCAAGCGCTCGACAAGGGGCGCGAAACGCAGTCTGCCGAGATGGGGAAACTTACCGGCGGCATGGGTGGTGGCATGGGCCTGCCGGGGCTCTGATTGCAACCCGTGACTTCGCTCCCCGAACCGCTTGCAGCGTTGGTGGCGGAACTCAACCGTCTGCCGGGCATCGGTCCGCGATCCGCCGAGCGGCTCGCTCTTCACCTGATCCAGGCCGACACCGCAGTGGCCAGGCGATTGGCCGACGTGCTCGTCACTTCCCGCGATAAAATTATAGAGTGCGACCAGTGCGGTGGATTGGCCGAGAAATCGCCGTGCAGCATCTGCGCCAATCCGGCTCGTGATGAGCGCACGGTTTGTGTTGTCGAGCGCGCGGTCGATATTTTGAATGTCGAGAAGTCGGGCGCGTTCCGAGGCCGTTATCATGTGCTCGGCGGCAAAATTTCGCCGATGAACGGCGTCGGGCCGGAGGAGTTGCGGGTGTCACAACTCGAGCTGCGCTTGGCCAACGGCGTTGTGGCCGAGGTGATCATTGCGCTGGGCACCGACGTCGAGGGCGATGCCACTAGCCACTACTTGGCCAAGCGTCTGGGCGCACATGATGTGAAAGTGTCGCGCATCGCCCACGGGTTGCCGGCCGGGAGCGGATTGGAATTTGCCGATGAGTTGACGTTGAGTCAGGCGCTCAAGGGGCGCCGCGAGTTGGAGGTGGAATAACCGATGAGAAAACCAAGTGTTGTTGTTTTTGATCTCGGCAAGGTGCTGGTGGATTTCGACTACAGCATCGCGGTACGCCGGTTTGCCGAGCGAAGCGAGGCCGGAATGGAGCAGATTCAGCGGCTTGTAGACTCGCCGATACAGAACGAGTACGAGTCCGGCAAGATCACTACGGATGAGTTTTTTGAGGCAATCCGAGACGGGGCCGGGTTTAGCGGCGATCGCGCGGAGTTTGTCAGCATCTTCGCCGATATTTTTTCGCCGATGGAGACGATGATTGGCTTCTTCGATCGACTGAAGTCACTTGGTTTTCCTACCTGCGTTTTTTCCAATACCAACGAGATTGCGATTGGGCACATCCGCGAGCGGTTTCCGTTTTACGGTCGGTTCGGCCAGTACGTGTTGTCGTTCGAGGAGGGAGGGATGAAGCCGGACGAGCCGATTTACGACGTGGTCGAGCAGCGCACCGACGAGTCCGGCGCAGGCATCCTCTACATCGACGACCGGCCGGAAAACATCGAGACTGGCAGGGGCAGGGGATGGCAGACGATTCTGCAGTCAAATGAGGCCGCCTCGGTGTCTGCAGCTGAGTCGGCGCTGGGGCTGTGAGCCAAGCGCTGTGGGTTACCACTCGTTCTGCGCGCGGTGACGCAGCGCATGGTCGGCCAGCACGAGGGCGGTCATGGCTTCGACCATCGGGACGGCGCGCGGCAACACGCACGGATCATGTCGGCCACGACCTTTGAGCGTTGTGTTTTTCAACTGCTCATCGACGGTATCCTGTTTGTGCATGATAGTGGCCACCGGTTTGAAGGCCACGCGGAAGTGGACGGTTTCACCGTTGGAGATGCCGCCCTGCACGCCACCGGAGTCGTTTTTGGTCGTGCGCACTTTGCCGCGCCTGGCCCGCATGGGATCGTTGTGCTCGCGGCCGGTCAAGGTGATGCCGCCGAAGCCGGAGCCGACCTCGAAGCCTTTTGAGGCGGGGAGGCTGAGCATCGCCTTGGCCAAGTCGGCCTCAAGTCGGTCAAACACGGGGTCGCCCCATCCAACCGGCAGGCCGCGCGCAACGCCCTCGATCAAGCCGCCGACCGTGTCGCCGGCGTTGCGGGTGCGCTCGATCAATCGAATCATTTTATCGGCGACAACGGTGTCGGGGCAGCGGACGATGTTGGCCTCGACTTCCCGAAGTTTAACTTTGTTGGGGTTGACGTTGGCGACGATTTTTTTGACCTGCTTGACGTAGGCGATCACCTCGACGTTGAATCGTTGCTTGAGCAGTTTTTTGGCGACGGCACCGGCAGCGACGCGGCCGATGGTTTCGCGAGCGCTGGACCGGCCGCCGCCCTGCCAGTTGCGGAAGCCGAATTTGTGCTGGTAGGTGTAGTCGGCGTGCGATGGGCGGAACTTGGCCTTCATCTCCGAGTATGCCTCGGGGCGGAAGTCGTTGTTGTGCACCATCATCATGATGGGCGTGCCGAGGGTTTTACCTTCGAAAGTACCGGAGAGAATTTGCACACGGTCGGCCTCGTCGCGCGGTGTGACGATGCTGGACTGACCGGGGCGGCGCCGGTCGAGGTCAGACTGGATGTCTGAGTCGTCTAGCGCGAGTTGCGGTGGGCAACCGTCGAGCACGACGCCGACGCCGCCCCCGTGGGATTCGCCCCAGGTGGTGATACGGAACAGATGGCCAAACGTGTTTGGCATGCGCACATTGTGCGGCAAAACAGCGTTGCTGGCAATTCTGGTTCTGCTGGCCGAAAAGACTGGCAGCGTTGGACGAATTCCATAACAGTCGCTCCCCCGAGATGAGCATTGTTGAAAGGTTGAGTGGGATGTTGCTGGGGCGTTTGTTGTGTCAGCTTGGAGTGATGTTTGCCTGTGCCAGCGTCGAGCGTGCCTCGGCAGCAGCAGAGCCTGGGGGCAAGTCCGGATCGCTGGACGTTGATTACGGGCCGTTTGTGGACTGGGTGGACCGCTCGACGGTGACGATCAGTTGGGAGATCGCCCGGCCGATGGTGGGCCGCGTGCACTGGTCGATGCCGGGTGGCAAGTCGGTGGAGATTTCAGACCAAACAAAAGATCGGCGTCACATTGTCACGGTGAGTGATTTGTCGCCCGACGGTGAGTACATCTACCACATCGCCGGTGTTGCCGACGGAGAGGCTGTCCAGAGTAAACAATACAAATTTGATTCTTCCTTCTATTACGGACTGCCGGGTGTACCCGCCAGTCTCCCGGCGTTTGGGAAGGGCAAGCTGGCTGGCTGGGTTGCACAAATTCTTGAGTTGGCTGATGCCCGTGCAGGGTACTGTCTGGTGCTTGGCGGTGCGGATGGCAGCCTGGCGCTGGAGGTGCTTCGCCAGTCCGACATGCAAGTGGTGGTGCTGGAGCAGGAGGTTGCTAGGGTGCAACAGATCCGCACGGCGCTTGATGAGGCCGGGATGTACGGCGTTCGTGCGTCGGTGTTGGAGGGGTCGTTGGACGATGGGATGCTTGGCCACATGCAGTTTAATTTGGTTGTCTCGGAGCGGCATTTGATTGAGGGGCGTCTGCCTGCCGGAACGGGCACTGAGGTTGTCCGTTGTCTCGTGCCGGGTGGTGGGATGGTGGTGCTTGGCCAGGCAGGTGAACTTGGCCAAGCACAGCGTTGGCTTGGTCAATCGGGGAGCCGGTTGGTTCGCTCCAGCAACGGGGAAAAGAGTTGGCTGGTATACGAACGACCAAGCTTGGCCGGGGGTGGCGAATGGACGCACCAGTATGGCAACGCGCAAAACACAGCGTGCAGCGGAGACGATCTTTTGAAGGGAGAGTTGGGTGTGAAATGGTGGGGCGAACCGGGGCCGCGCCCGATGCCGGACCGCGGTCCGCGCAATCCAGCGCCCCTTTCCACCAATGGCCTTCTCTTCATCCAGGGTGACCGCGTGTTGTTCGGGCTCGACGCTTACAACGGCACGGTTCGGTGGAGTTTTTCCAGCCCGGAGATGCGGCGGGCCAATGTTCCTCGGGACAGCAGCAACATGGTGGCGGCTGGAGATCGGCTGTACCTCGTACAGGGTCGCTACTGCATCGGCATTGACGGTGCCACCGGGCAGCGAGGCATGCGCTTCAGCGTGCCGGAAGGTGACACCGCCAAACACCAATGGGCCTATCTGTCGGCGACCACGGAAATGCTGATTGGCAGCCGCGTAAAGAAAGGGGAGGAGTACCTCGGGGACGATGGGGAGTGGTACGAGAAATACGAAACAAAATTCATCAGTCGGGTGACCAGTGATATGCTGTTCGGTATCGATCCCGGGACAGGTGTGCAAACTTGGGAATACAAGGGCGGTGCAATCATCAACTCCACCATCACCATCGGTGACGGTATGATTTACTTCATCGAGAGCCGGGCACCGGAGGCGGTGGAACGATCTGGTTCCATCCAGCCGATTGAGCGGTTGAGTGACCAGCAACTTGTGGCGCTCGATCTGCGGAGCGGTCAAACCAAGTGGGAAAAGGGATATGATTTCTCAAAACTCCAGTACATGAGTTATCTGGTCTTTTCCAAAGGCGTTCTTGTGGCAACCGGAACCGATAAGGACAAGCACTACCATACCTATGCCGTTGCCGCCAAGCAACAGACTCGCAAGGACAAGGATGGCAGCCCTGTCCTGATACCGGCCGGCAGTCAACTGTGGGAGGATCACCACAAGGAAGGAAAGGGTCACCACAGCGGACACCTGCAACATCCGGTTGTCATCGGCAACACATTTTACTCTGACCAATGGGCGTTTGACTTGACCACCGGCCGGCAGGTGCGTGATGACCTGCCCGAACGGCGCGGCTGCGGCACAATGTCCGCTAGCAATCACACCATGTTTTTCAGGCACTACTACCACGGCATGTGGGATATCGGAACCAACAAGCGAAGTCAATTCGAGGGCATCCGCAGCGGATGTTGGCTGAGTCTGATCTCGGCTGGCGGGATGCTGCTCGCGCCGGAAACCAGCGCCGGTTGCTCCTGCACCCACTCGATCCAGACGTCAGTTGGATTTATGCCTCGAGTGTTCGAATGACGGTTTTCCTTTTGAAAACTGGAAAAATGATGGCAATCAATAAAAAGTAAAAAAAATTTGACACGTGGAAAAAACGCCGTAGAGTCCGCGGCCAATTCGCGTGGCGTGAGCTGGCAAGCGCTGTCGCGAATATCCACAAAAGGCTAACATTGACAGCTCGAATTAT
>DASCOW010000264.1:0-2678 GCA_036012205.1 Verrucomicrobiota bacterium | reverse complement strand
CCTCTCAGCATGGTGCTCGCCGGGCAAACCCTCATCACCGGCGGCCACAATGAAGTGGTGGCTCACAGCGCAAAAGACGGCAAACTACAGTGGCAGGGCAAAGTCGACGGTGAAGTATTCGGCTTGGCCGTGGCCGATGGCCGGATGTACGCCAGCACCAGCAAGGGTGTCATCCACTGCTTCGTGGCCAAGCGACTGGCCAATTGATTTTCATGAAGACAAAACAACGGCTTCATCGATCTCTCCTTTCGTTGGCTTGCGGGATGTTCTTGTGCTTGGGAACTTCCGGACAAACCCAGGAGTGGACGCGGTTTCGCGGGCCGAACGGCACCGGCATCAGTCTGGCCGAAGGAATCCCATCCAATTTCACCTTGGGTAACGCTAACTGGCGCGTAACATTGAAGGGTAAAGGCCACTCATCACCAGTGCTGTGGGGCGAGCGGGTATTCGTCACCGGATCGAACCAGTCGAAGGGCTTATTCATCACCCAATGCCTCAAGGCCGACAACGGCTCTGAAGTCTGGTCCGTCTCCCGTCCACAAAAGTCGTATCGCACGCACCGGTACAACCACCTGACTTCATCGACTCCTGCAACCGACGGCAAACGACTGGTGGTTCTTGTGTCAGAGCCGGGTGCGCATACGCTGGTCGCACTCGATCTCAAAGGGGGAAAAATTTGGGAGCGGACATTTGAAGTCATCATCAGCAACCACGGCGGTGGTGTATCGCCAGTTTTCTACGGTGACCGGATCATTCTTGCGGGGGATGAAGAGCGCCAAAGTTTCCTGGCAGCCATTGATGCCTCCAACGGGAACGTGCTGTGGAAGACCGACCGCACCAACGTCAAGACGGCCTTCTCGACGCCGTGCCGTTTCGTGGATCCTTCCGGGACCGAGGGACTTCTGTTCAATAGCATGTCCCACGGCATCACGCTCGTGGATCCGGGAAGCGGCAAAACGCTTTGGGAGCAGAGTGGCCTTTTCGATAAGCGGACTGTGAGTTCCTGCCTCGTCGCCGACGGGTTGCTGATTGGCACCTGTGGCAGTGGGAAAGGAGGCAACTACCTCGTCGCGGTCAAGCCAGGCCGAGCAGCCAACGGCGTGCAGCCCAGTTTAGAGTACAAGTTACGCCGATCGATTCCGTACGTACCAACCGGCTTGGCCAACGACGGCTTGTTGTTTCTGTGGGGCGACGCCGGTATCGTGACCTGCGTGCGCACCAAGAGTGGCGACTTGGTTTGGCAGGAACGCGTTAAGGGCCGGTTCTTCGGTTCGCCGGTCTGGGTGGAGGGCCGCCTGTTTTGCATCTCGACGACCGGCAAGGTCGTGGTGATCGCCGCCTCGGAGTCGTTCCGGCGGATCGCCGTGAACGACTTGGCCGAACCGACCCATTCGACTCCGGCCCTGGCAGGGGGGCGGATGTTCCTCCGCACGCTGGAGCATCTCACCTGCGTCGGCGGCGTGTCGAAATGATCGGCTTGGTTGTCATCGTGCAGGTGGCTTTCTTCGCCGGCTGGATTCTGAAGAACAGCGTGACCCTCTATCGCGGCCGTGCTTGGCCAGCCGGTTGGGTGGTGTTGTTCTGGCTTTCTGCCGTTCTAGGCCTTACCTTGGGGATTTGGTTTTGCGGTTACGCCGAGTGGGAGTCGATGCAGTTCCGGCGATTGCCCATTCCCATCGCACGCCTCGACCTAGCCACCGGCGCGTGGCGCGATGTAGAACTGTCGACTGTGATGCGCCAACTCGTGTTGACGATTGACTTTTTCGCCGGCTTGGCCTTGGCAATGTCCCCAATCACCACGTCAATGCGATTCGCCGAATTCATGGACGAATCCCGCCGACTCAAGGCGGGATCGGCCACTCAGTCCAGCCCAAGTGCAGACGACACCCCTTGAAGTGCGGCGATCACTTCGCCGATGTGGTTGTTGAGTTCGGCTTCCATCAACTCCGCGCCCTGCACAATGTCCTCCCGTTTGACCGCAGCGGCGAAGCCCTTGGCCTTCATTTTTTTTCGGATACTATTGGGCGTCATGCCCACCAGTTTTTCCGGGCGCACGTAGGCCACCGCGACGATGAATCCGCAAAGCTCGTCCACCGCAAACAGCGTCTTGCGAATCGGCCGGTCAAGCGGGTAGTCGCCTTGGTTCCATTCCGCGTGCGACAGGATTGCCCCAACGATCTCATCACAGACGCCGCGCTCACGCAGAATCTTCGCTCCCTCCTGCGTGTGATCCGGGATGTCCGGCCAGCGCTCGTAATCGAAGTCGTGCAGCAGGCCGGTGACTCCCCACTGCTCGGCGACCTCGCCCCGCTTGGCCGCGTAATGCCGCATCGCTGCCTCGACCGCGAGTGCATGCTTCAGCAGCGACTCCGAATTCGTGTACTCGTTGAGCAACACCCACGCCTCGTCCCTGTTCATGCGCGAATTGTCGGCAAAACAGCCAAGCGGTGCAAGTCTGCGCTTGGTCCGGCGGGGCCGCCTGAAAACTGAATACTTCAAACTTACCCGCCCTTCCAGTAGCCTTGAACGCATGGCGGTTTTGACAGGCAGATCTATTATCGGATTTCAACCAGGCGGCGAGGGTAAACCCTCCATTTTCGGCATCAACCCCGCGACCGGCGAGTCGCTCCAGCCCGGCTACACAGCAGTGACCGAGGCAGAACTGAACAACGCAGCCG
>DASCOW010000263.1:0-1434 GCA_036012205.1 Verrucomicrobiota bacterium | reverse complement strand
CGGCGGCGCGGATCGGCACCGTCACCGGCGGCGACACGCTTGACATCGCCGTCGGGGACACTCATTTGTCGTGGCAGCTAAACAAACTCCACGACGTGTGGTGGAACACCATCGCGCGAACCATGGAACAATGAGTGATACACATCCCCGCCATTATTGCGGCGTCTTCGGAGTTTACGGCCACGCAAACGCGGCGGAGCTGACTTACTACGGCCTGTACGCGCTGCAGCATCGCGGACAGGAAAGCGCCGGCATCGTCACCTGCGCGGAGGGGCAGTTCAGAGTGCACAAGGGGATGGGACTAGTGCCGCAGGTTTTCCGGGGCAAGGCGCTTCCGAGCCTGAAAGGCAGCATGGCGATTGGCCACACGCGATACTCAACCACCGGCTCGTCGCACCACCGCAATTCGCAGCCGCTGACGGTGGATTGCAGCAAGGGGCAGATCGCCATCGCCCATAACGGCAATCTCACCAACGCCGCGCAGCTGCGCGAGGAGTTGGAGTTGAGCGGCTCCATTTTCCAAACCACTGTTGACAGCGAAATTATTTTGCATCTGATGGCTCGGCCGTCCAACGGCGCCGACAACAACCTCGTGCAGAGTTTGCAGCGGATCCAGGGTGCTTATTCGCTGGTCATTATGACCGAGAACGAGCTGATCGGCGTGCGCGATCCGCACGGTTTCCGGCCGCTCTCCATTGGCAAACTCGACGGATCGTACGTGCTCTCGAGCGAGACGTGCGCGTTTGACCTAATCCAGGCTGAATTCGTACGAGATGTCGAACCGGGCGAGATTGTCATCATCAATGACGACGGCATCCAGTCGATCAATGCATTCCCGATGCAGGAGCGCCGGGCGTTTTGTATTTTCGAATATGTTTACTTCAGCCGCCCCGATTCGATCCTCTCCGACCGGAGCGTGTACGGCGTGCGCGTCAACATGGGCCGAGAGATGGCCAAGGAGACAGCCGTCGAGGCCGATCTCGTCGTGCCGGTGCCGGACAGCGGCAACTGTGCTGCACTGGGTTACGCACTTGAGTCTGGCCTGCCGTACGAGATGGCGTTTGTGCGCAACCACTACGTTGGCCGGAGCTTCCTGCAGCCATCGCAGCTCATTCGCGACTTCAACGTACGCGTGAAGCTCAACCTCATCAATGAGCTGGTCGAGGGCAAGCGGGTGGTCATCGTGGACGACTCAATCGTCCGCGGTACCACGAGCAAGGCGCGGGTGAACAACCTAAAGGAAGCCGGCGCCAAGGAGGTGCACGTGCGCGTGAGTTGTCCGCCGCACATAAACCCGTGCTTTTACGGGATCGATTTTCCGGACCGTAAAAAACTGATGGCCGCCAACCACTCGATCGAGGAAATCTGCGAGTATCTCAACGCCGACTCGGTGGCATACCTGTCGCAGGAAGGCATGGTGAAGGCGACCGGTTT
>DASCOW010000262.1:0-3572 GCA_036012205.1 Verrucomicrobiota bacterium | reverse complement strand
CCCATCGCTAGCGCAAGAGAAGTAGATCCATTCTTAAGTTGATACATACGAATCAACGCCACCAAACAAATAAAACAAAAGGTAAGAAACGCAGATAACCCAATAAAGCGAAGATCCATCAAAAAAGGTAATACAAACTCTATAACATCGCCTACATCGTGTTCAGATTCCTCACCAACGCTAAGCAGGCCTAACAAGAGAATGGACAGGGAAATTGATAAGTGATTTAGTAGAGAAACAAACAGAACCGCCAGAATAAAATAAAAAACTAGACGGGCTGTGTTTTTCCTGGTCTGACGCTGACGATCAAAGAAATCCATAGTTAGTGTTTATCACGCTGCCGTATCAAGCGCGATGGCCAACGGCGGCATGGGACAATCGAGTGAGTCGGAGATCGCCCTGAGCAACTCCGCTTCCTGAATTTGCAAATAGCCGTCAGCCGATACGGTGGCCGCAACCGCATCAATGAGTTGGCGCTTCAGGTTCGGCCCGACTCCCACAAGAGCAACCAGCGCTTGATCCAGTTCCTGGAGGCCACATTCTGTCGCAGACAATTGATTTAATTCGGTTGCAGAGGCGAGGTGTACCGCACCGGCGTCGTAAGCCGTTTTGATGGTTTCATCATCGCTGCCGGCCGTACAGGCCAACGATGAAATGAGCACACTGCACTCGTGGCCCAAACGTTTCAGAGAATAAACTTGGGCGACTTTTTTACGCTCTTTCATAAAGTGCGGTTCAAGGTGACGAATTACCAGCTTAGACAGCGCAAACTCAAATAAATCGATCTGCTTATCCGCCGCCGCCAATGTTTCCAGCAGGTGGGCAAAGGAATCGAACTGCTCCCTTGCCATGCGCCGCAGCGCGCCAATGGCCAGGTCGGCGACCGGCAGCTTGGTCCGAGGATCAAGCGTGGCCACCTCGCCGCTCAGCTTGAGCGTGGCCTTGGTCATTTGTTCGCCGAAAAGATCCTCCACTTGGTCAAGCTGATTTTTCCGCACCGGCCCGTCCCTCGAATCGAGCAATAGGGCGAACACCAGCGCGCAGGCGTCGTGTGTGTCACGCACCGCCTCTCGCACCGCGGCGGGCAATGACTTGAGCAGCGCGGCGGCAAAGTCAACATGCTCCGGGGTCGGGTTGCCGATGGAGTCCGAGACCGTTGCCGCCGAGGTGACCTCTACCCGCGCCTGGCCGCCTGCAGCCAAGCCCATGATCACCGGTGGGAGCGCTTGGCCAAGCGCACCGCCCGCGCCGGGAATAGTGATGCCCGGCAGGGGTTGCTGCTTGGACGCTTTCGCCTTGGCGGTCGGCGATGGCCTTTTGTCAAATTTCACCTCGGAAAAATCGCCAGCGAAACTGGGTTCCAGGAGCTGAATCCGCTCTAGTAACGGCGGATGGGTGGAGGTGATGGCGAACCACGACTCACGCATGCCGTTGCCAAAGAACATGTGACTGGCCTCATCCGCGTGTGGGGTGATCAACCGGGAACCACCACTGAGTGCACCGATTTTTTTCAACGCGCCAGAGAGCCCCTCCGGGTTGCGCGTGAACTGCACCGCCGACGAGTCGGCTAGGTATTCGCGCTGCCGCGACACGGCACTCTTGATGAGGTTGCCCATGAGGATGCCCAAGCCGCCTGACGCCATGATGCCAAGCCCAGCAACACCGATGAGTGCCGCGCCGCCGCCCTCATTGCTGCTTCGTCTGCTTCGTCTGCCCGAAGAGTTGAACCCGATTCGCATCATCAGTCGCCCAAGTTGAGCCAGCACAAGGAGGCCGAACACCACGGCAATCAGCCGGAAATTCAACCGCATGTCCTGATTGAGAATGTGGCTGAACTCATGGGCAATCACCCCCTGCAACTCATCGCGCTGTAGCCGCCGTATGCAGCCGTCGGTCACGCCGATCACGGCATCGTCAAGGGTGTAGCCGGCCGCGAAGGCGTTGATACCCTTCTCGCCGTCCATCACATAGACCTCCGGCATCGGCACGCTTGAAGCGATGGCCATCTCCTCGACGACGTTCATCAGTTTCTGCTCGTCGGGATCGGTGCTGGCCATGTTCACCAACCGTCCGCCCATCATCGAGGCGATGCTGGAACCGCCGTCACTCAACTGCCACTTTCGGTACAGCCCTGCCAAGCAAATGACCACAAAAGTCCCAAGCACCACCGACGCTGCGAGTGATGGATCCTGTAACGTGGCAAAATCGTGACCGTCTCCATTCCGGTCCCCACCCGCAAACGCAATGACCGCTGCGATGATCAGGAAATTCAACAGAGAGATAAGCAGGACGGCAACGCAGAAAAGAAAAACCAGAATCCCGGTTTTTTTCTTCGCCTGACGCTGGCGCTCAAAGAAATCCATGTTGGGCGCCTCTCGATCCCGGGATCACATGTCGTCAAACGAGATGTCAATATCCTTCTTTTGATCGGCGGTGACGACTGCCTTGCCGACGTCGCCCAAGCCCTCGACTTCGAAGAAGATCGCCTCCGTGAATCCAAACATGCCGGCGACCATGTTGGCAGGGAACACCTGCAACGCGTTGTTGTAGGTCATCACCGAGTCGTTGAACGCCTGCCGGGCGAAAGTGACCTTGTTCTCGGTCGAGGTCAGTTCCTCGGTCAACTGCATCATGTTTTGGTTGGCCTTGAGATCGGGGTACGATTCGCTTAGCGCGAACAAACGCCCCATCACACCGCCCAGCGTGCCCTCCGCAGCCACCATCTGCTTCATCGCCTCCGGGTCGCTTGGGTCGGCGCTGACTGCGGCGTTAGCGTTCGCCGCCATGTTGCGTGCCTGGATGACTTCCTCCAGCGTCGTGCGCTCGTGTTTCATGTAGCCCTTGACCAATTTCACGAGATTCGGAATCAGCTCGTACTTGCGCGTTAACTGGATGCCGATCTGCGAATAGTTGTTGTCCTTGGCATTGCGCTTGCGGATCAAACCGTTGTAAACGCCCATCACCCACAGGCCGACGATGACCACCAAACCCACCAATGCCGCTATTGTTACTACTACAAATGTCATAATTAGTCCCTTTCGCTACGAGCCATGAACATTGAAGAACCCAACAGGAGAAGTCAATTACAATCTGCGTAATCGATTATAGTGTTTCCGAGAGCTTTAGTTACCGGTGCCACGACTGGAATTGCAGCGAGTACAGGTCTGCCTTGTTCAGTTCAAACCGCAATCGCACCGCCGGGTATTTCCGGCGCAGGCGGCTGATGTCGCCGCCGGTCTTCCATGTCACCTGTTGCTGTATCGAGTCGCCCCGCAAGGGCTTGCAGTCGGTCAAGGCGTAACCGGCAATCGCCTGGCCACTGGGTTGCTCGATGGCCACCCGGATGGCGCCACCCTGGTTGGTCTGAAAATTCACGGTCAACCGTTCTGCCAACCTGCCAAGCGAGAGGGGTTTCGTGACCAGTTCACCCGCACCTCCGACGGCGCGAATGGAAACAAAACCGTCCTTCCGATACTCGAACCGCCGCACCCGGCTGTCGGGGCCGGTGTAATACGCCTCGGTGGCATACACGGAGAGATGGTTGGGCCGGCCGGGTATCTCGACAATACCCC
>DASCOW010000261.1:0-1470 GCA_036012205.1 Verrucomicrobiota bacterium | reverse complement strand
CGTGAAATACACCGCGGCAAAGCCGCCGGCGAGCAGCACCTGACCGTAGTTCTTTAACTGCTCTTTCGTGCGTTGAAGCCAAAAGCCAACGCCACCCATCGCCGCACTCAACAAATAAAATAAACTCACCTTGGCCCCGGGTGAGAGCTCGATGAACCCAAAACCCTTCGTGTGGTAAGCCAAAAACCCGAGGGCAGTCAGCACCAGCATCACGCCGATACGGACGAACCAGTAGGTGCCGAGTTTCATCTCGATCGACTCGGCATCCACTTTGGGTAGACGAGGCATCCCGGCTTGGGCGGTGGCGACAGCCTTCTCCGGCTTGGCCGATTCGCTTGGCTTAGCGGCAGGCTCGACATGAGGAACCGTCTTGGGCGACTCAATAATCGGCGGAAGAACCGACGCCGGCTTCGGAGCGGGAGTCTTCTTTTGCTTTTCGGCCAGGCGCGCCGCTCGCGACTCCTTGGAGTCGCTTGGCAATGAGAAGTGCTTCGGCTCCGGCTTGGCCAAGGCCGCCTGCTTGGTCTCGGTTGGCCGAGCCGCTTGGCCAAGCGGCCCGGACGCTGACGTGCGCCCGGCAAATCGATCCGTCAAGCCATCCAACTGATCTCTGAGACGCTGAACCTCTCGTTTGAGATCATCGACATGTCTCTCCGCCTTGAGGACCTTGACCAAGGCCACAAGCGGTATAAATCCCACGCAAATTAATCCCATGACAAGTACATCCATGTTTCGATCCTTTTCGGTTTTGTTTTAAGTCGGCTTGGCCAAGCGAATTGGCGCTCCGGGGAGACCCTACCCCAAATCACCCAAAAAGCGTTCATCGATAAAATCAATGACTGCATCGACTGAATCGATACCCCCCAACTCCCGAGGCCAACGGCTACAAATCGTTTTTTGATTCATTTACCAATGAAAAGCAGCTATTTTGCTCCGTGTTGGGTGCTAAAAAAAGACCATTCAATAGTTGACACTGCGCTTGGCTGCCCTACAGTTGGCGGCGCTTAAAACTTTTTTAGCCTTAAGAACACACACAAACTTATGAAACACGTATCATTCATGGCCGGGTTGGCTGCTGTCGGACTATTGCTAGCAGCACAAGCTAATGCCCGGGAGGGGCAGGCTCTCGTACAAGCAGTCAGAGGCGAGGCGAAAGTGTCGCTGGACGGCAGCAAGTGGTTGCCAATGCAGGCAGGGCAACTGCTCAAGACCGGTGCCTTCGTCAAGACTGGAGTCCAGTCGCAGGCCGACTTGTTCCTTGGGATCAACGGATCGATGCTGCGTTTAACGGCAAACACCGAGTTGAAATTTAACCGCCTCGCTGTCGAGGAGTCACCCATCGAGCCGATTGCCCAGACCGAGATGGAACTCATCAGCGGACGCGCCATCGGCAACGTTCGCAAACTGCCGATGGGTTCGAGCTACGTTATCAAGACACCGAAAGGCGTGGCCAAGGTCAAGGGTACCGTG
>DASCOW010000260.1:0-3543 GCA_036012205.1 Verrucomicrobiota bacterium | reverse complement strand
ACGCTCTGGTAACTTCTCTGCGCCGGCCAGGACAAACTCGACGCTGCCGAACTGTTCCGGCGTGCAGGCTCGAATGTAGATTTGCAGGAACGTCGGTGTGGCCAGCAGAAACGTCGCCCGATGCTCGCCCACCAACTCGCCGATGCCCCGGCCATCGACCGGGTTCGGGTGATACACCGCGCCGGAACCGAGCAGCGCCGGCAGCCACAGCGTGCCGGTGAAGCCAAACGAGTGGAAAAACGGCAGGATACCGAGAACCCGGTCATTCCGATCCAGCGCGAAAGCTTGGCCAACCTGCTGGATGTTTGAGACGACATTGTAGTGCGAAAGCATCACGCCCTTTGGCGCGCCAGTACTGCCACTGGAGAAAATGACCGTGGCAAGATCATCCATCTTCGCCCGGCGTTCGCTGCCGAGCAGCCGCTCCAGCAGCCCCATCGGCAACATCGCAGCAGCCAATGCCGCGGCGATTTTGCCACCGATGCCAATCGACTTGGCAATGTCCTCCAGCAAAACCGTCTCTACCGGCACGTCGAGTTTGATCTGCGCGAGAAAAGCTTTCGACGTGATCACCGTGCGAATGTTGCACTGCTCGATGCACGAGCGCAGCGCCTCAGCAGAGAGGGTGTAATTCAGATTCACCGGCACACGGCCGCCCAGCGACGCAGCGTAGTTGACCAGCGCACCGGCCACCGTGGGCGGCATGAGGATGCCGACCATCTCCTGCCCCGCCCAACGCCGGCGCAGCGCCTGGCCAAGCGCAACCGTGCCGACGAGCGCGCTGCCGCAACTCATACTGCCGCGCTTGGCATCCGCTGCAAAAAAACGGAACGGATGTCTCTGGAACGCTATCACGAGACTCCGGTGCAACGGCTTCATGTAGCGCTTGCGATGCGCCCAGGCGTCCGCACCGAGCTCCTGCACCGCCTCGCGCACCCGCGCCGGGGCTGCGTCGTGTACTAGGGCCGCGCCGTAGCTCACGGTCACGCGGTACGGGATGCGCCGCGGCAGTTTGAAGAAAAACCGGCTGCGAGAATAGCTGAAGATGCTGCCCCACACGCCATCGAGATGAACCGGAACGATCGGCGCATCGACATCCTTCATAATTTTTTCGTAGCCGCGCCGGAACGGCAGCATCTGCCCCGTGCGCGTGATCTGCCCCTCGGCAAAAATACAGACCACCTCCCCGTCGCGGATGGCCTGGCTAGCGACCTTAAGCGACTTAATCAGGTCACGCGGCCGCGACTCGGAGGAGATCGGGATGCACTTCATGATCCGCGCAAAGGTTCCCATCACTTTTTGTTTCATGTACCCCGCATACATGATGAATCGAATCGGCCGGTCGGTGGACGCCTGCAACAGCAGCACATCGATGAATGACAGGTGATTGCAGACAAATAACGCCCCGCCCCGCTCCGGGATGTTGTCCCGCCCGACAATGTTCAGCCTGTAAATCGTCCTGGTGACAAAAAAACCAACCAAGCGAACAAGCGAGTCCGGCAGCAAATAAACTATGTAAGCCGTCCCAAGAAACATCAGCACCCCGATCGCAAGAAAAGTCTGCTGCGCGGACAATCCCAGGACGTTGTCCGAAGTCAGCAGATAATAGGCACCGGCAGATAAGAGGATGCCCACGAAAGTCAGCGTGGCGGAAGCCCCCACCACCGTGCCCTTGTCCTTTTTGTCCGGGCGCTGCTGGATCAGAGCGTAGATCGGCACCAGGAAAAAACCGCCGGCAAAACCAAGCGCACCAATGTTGAAAAAAGCCCAGGCAATGCCGGGATTTTCGACCGACATGAGACAACTGAAAACTACCATCCCCAGTGCCCCAAGCGGGATCAGCCCGTACTCGGTTTTATTGCCGGACACGAACCCGGCGACCAGGCAACCCGTGCCAATCCCCACCGCGATCGTCGCCTGCAGACAGCTGCTCCACAAGTCGTCCAGCGCCAGCACTTCCTTCCCGTAGATTACGAGATGCAGCTGGATCATCGCTGCGATGAAGAAAAAAAACATTTCACCCATGACGGCAAAAAACAACGGCCGATCCGGATAAATGCGTTTTACCTGCCGGAACAACTCGCCGGCAAAATTGATGCGAAAACGCTTCGTGACATTTGAGCTGGGAATCCGCGGGATGAACAGGCTGCACAACAGGCCGGCAACCGCCAACCCCACCAGCACCAACCCGGCCGTCGGCGTGGTGGCACTGAACCGGCTCGAGATAAACCCCGCAGCGACCATCCCGAGAATGATCGCCATGTTGGTTCCCATCCCGATCACCCCGTTGCCCCAGGCCAGCTTCTCCGCCGGCAGCAGCTCCGGCAGACTCCCGTACTTGGCCGGACCGAAAAAGGCGCTCTGCGTGCTCATCAAAAAAATCACCCCGACGATGAAGACCACGTTGCCCTGCATCAGCGCGAACGTGGCCAAAACCATGATCAGCACCTCCGCCACCTTCGTGCCGACGGCCACCATTTTTTTTGAGTAACGATCCGACAAATAACCGCCTGCCAGCGAAAAAACAATGAACGGCACCGAGAACATCGCGCCGATGATCGGAATCAGCGAATCGATTTTTTCCGTGTTCTCCTCGAACGATTTCATCACGAAAAAAATCGCGAGAAACTTGTACAGGTTGTCGCTGAAGGCACCCTGAAACTGGGTAATGAAGAGGCTCCAGAATCCTCGGAGAGATCCCTCTGGCCGGCTGTTGGTTGGGTTTGCGTTGTCCATATTCTCGGTTGCCGGGCCAAAGCCTACCCGCCGCCGCCAATTTTCGCCAATTGATAAAATCAATGGATTCATCGACTCACTCGATAGTCCTGCCGCTTGCCCTTGGCCAAGCGATCGGTGTAGCTTCAACCCCGTTCAAGAATGGATCTGTTGGCGGACAACCGGTTGGCGCTCACGCGGCGTGAGTTCCTTGGGCGCAGTACCACGGGCATCGGCGCGGCGGCCCTAGCCTCGTTGCTCGGCCACGGCATTGGCCAAGCGGCGACCGGCGGGCGGACAGGCTTCCCACAGTTTCCTGTCAAGGCCAAGCGGGTGATTTATCTCACCCAGTCCGGCGCGCCCTCACACACCGATCTGTTCGACTACAAGCCGGGCCTGCAAGCGTGGCGCGGTAAGGAGCTGCCGCCGTCTGTGCGCATGGGCCAGCGGTTAACGACGATGACCGCCCAGCAAAAGCTGGCAATCCAGCCAACCGAGTTCGCATTCCACCAACACGGGCAGAGCGGCACTTGGCTCAGCGAACTGCTACCCGGCATCGGCGCGGTGGCGGACGAGATTTGTTTTATCAAGTCGATGCACACGGAGGCGATCAACCACTCGCCCGGCATGACGCTGTTCATGACCGGCAGCCAGATTCCCGGTCGGCCGAGCATGGGTGCATGGCTCAACTACGGCCTCGGCAGCGTGTCGCAGGAACTGCCCGGCTACGTGGTGATGATGTCACGCGACCAGCACGGCACCTGCGGGCAGTTGTTGTTCGACTACTACTACGGCTCCGGTTTTTTGCCGTCACGGTTGCAGGGGGTC
>DASCOW010000259.1:0-2152 GCA_036012205.1 Verrucomicrobiota bacterium | reverse complement strand
GTTCCAGTTGTTCAGCAATTTCATTCGCCTGGCCGGCGTTGAGTACCCGCAGATGCACGGGAGCGCCCTTGGCCAGGTTGGTCTTGTGGGTGACATGTATTTGCAGCCGGATTCCCGGTTGGCTGTCGAACTCATAGGTGGCCAAGCGCACGCCGTCGCGTTCGTCGTCTGACACTTTTTCGAGCTGCAGTTCGCCTTCCTGTCCCGGCCAACCACCGAAGGTTTTCTCTCTCAAGTTCAACAAGATTTCGCTGTGCTTGGTCTTGTTGTCGTCGGTGACAATGCGTGAGAACGTGTCGTGAATAGTCGTTGTTCGTTCGTCTTCCGGTAATTTGTAGAACACCTTGAGTTGTTGCGGCGAGAAGAGCTTGGTTGCCGGCTTGTCGATCAATACGCTTTTGCCTTTCAGGTGTTTGTTGAACCAGTTGAATGCTGGCATGCGCAGTTCCTGCGAGTCGCCGTGGCCGCCCGGGGTGATGGCGAGGCCAAGGTTCTTCTTTTTGCCATGCAGGGTGTAAATGCGGCGCACTTGAGTGAACAGTCGGTTGACGCCATCAAGCGGGAAGATGCCGTCGTCATCAGTGTTGAGGATGAGCAGCGGGCGCGGCGCAATGAGTGCAGCGACTTGGGCAAAATCCCAGCCGTATGTGTTTACGTGAAACATGCAGTCGCAATGCCCCTCGACGACACCGTCGACAATGTGGTTTTGCAGGTCGGTGATTCCGGCGACCGGGGCGGCGACTTTCACGCGTTCGTCGAGCGAGGCGATCCACCAACTGTACGCGCCGCCGCCACTGCGCCCGGTGACGCCGAGGCGGTCGCTGTCCACGAAGTCAAGTGACTCGAGGTAGTCAAGCGCGCGAATGCCGTTCCACGCCTCAACACCGGCCGGCGTGTAGCCGCGCGAGTTCCACCACCACATGCCTTCGCGGTATGTGCCGTGATGAAGACCGGAAAGTTCACCAAGCTGGATCGTGTCAATTGTGAGGCAAACATATCCGTTTCGGGCGAACCAAGCGCCGTGGTGTTGGTAGTGCGTCTTGTTGCCGTAATCGACGCCGTCAATCCTCACACGGCCGTGTCCGCAAACGTACAGGATCGCTGGTGCTGGGGCGGTGAGGTTTTTCGGCACATAAAGATTGCCGGTGACGTACAGGTCGGGGCTGGACTGATAATGCAGGTTGCGCACCTCGAACTCGTCATGCTGCACGCCGCCAGTGACGGTGGCCTTGAGCGGCGTGCGTTCTGGCAGCGGATCGAGACCAAGCATCTCATGGAGTTGTCTGCGGTAACGTTTTTTATTGGCTGTCCAGTCGTCGAGTGACTGTATGTCGGCGAGGCAGTTGTCGGCCAAACGTTTGGTTTCGAGTCTGAAATAGTTGGCAAACATTCGGTCGCCGGTCGTCTTCAACTCCGCCGTCTGGGCAAGCGAGACAGCCAAGCTGCAGATCAAAAATGGGAACAGTCTTTTCATGATGACCAAGTAGAGTTGGGGAAAGATTGAGTGATTGGCCAAGGGGTGCAAGACATGTTGTATGCAAAACAGCGAGAATATCGCTTGAATTGTTAGCGTTAGAGTTGCACTTTCCGCCGCGTGAAATCCTATGTTTGGATCGTTTTAATTGGTTCTGTTACTCTTTTACAAAATCCGTTTGCAGCCGATTGGCCTGCGTACCGGCATGATGGCAACCGCTCGGCGGTCAGCCCGGAGACTGTCTCTGGTAAGCTGAATCCGCAGTGGGTGTTCGAGTCTCGGCACCGACCGCGCACCGCCTGGCCCATGCCGGGCGAGGAGACACCGCGGATGCACTCGGATCGGGCCTATAACGTGGTGGTTGCAGGGCGAACGCTGTTTTTCGGCAACAATGTGGATAACCATGTGTATGCACTGGATACCCGAACGGCGCAGGAGCGGTGGCGCTTTGCGGTCGGAGGGGCGATACGTTTTGCGCCGGTTGTTAGTGGCGGTAGACTTTATTTTGGATCGGACGACGGCTTGGTGTACTGCCTAAATGCGACGAACGGAGAGTTGGCCTGGAAATACCGCCCAAGCCCAAGCGGCGAGAGGGTGATCGGCAACAGTCGGATTATTTCGCCCTGGCCGGTTCGCACTGGGTTGCTAGTTGAGGATGGTACCGTCTATTTTGCCTCG
>DASCOW010000258.1:0-4375 GCA_036012205.1 Verrucomicrobiota bacterium | reverse complement strand
ACCGGTCGAACGAAAAAATCGCCCATCTCTACGAACCGACGCACCCCGGCATCCTTCGCCTGATCAAGGCGACGGTGGACGCCGGACAGGCGCACGGCATCTGGACCGGTGTCTGCGGCGAGATGGCCGGCGACCTGGCTGTCGTACCGCTGTTGCTGGGGCTGGGCGTGGCCGAGTTGAGCGTGACCCCCTCGATGGTGCCGCGCGTGAAGATGCTCATCCGCAGCATCGAGATGTCACAGGCGCGGGAGCTGGCGGAGTTTGCGCTGGGCAGCGAGTCGCCAAAGCAAATCCTCGCGCGCGCCGAGGCCCTGGCCAAGGTGGCTGCGCCGAACTTTTTCGAGGAGGTCACCTGACCCGAAACCGGCCGCAGAATGCATTGCCGAAGGACAGCCTTTACACTCACCGAGTTGCTGGTGGTCATAGCCATTCTGGCCATCCTGGCTTCCCTGTTGCTCCCCGCGATCTCCCGTGCCAAGGATATGGCCCGTAAAGCTTCGTGCATTAACAACCAAAAACAAATCATCATCGCCACCCTGCTGTACAGCGAGGGCAACGAGAATGCCTATCCGCCACGGACGGCTGGCACCGACTTGAAAAACCCTCGCTGGCCTGGGCGACTTTATCCCATCACAGGGTCGACCCATATCCTCGTCTGCCCGAGTGACCGCAAGAATCCCCCGCCCCTATCGGCCACAACCTACCCGCACCCGGCCGACGTGGCTGCCCGTAGCTACATGATCAACGGTTGGAACGATTTTTTTCTACTCCAGCAAGGGCTGCTGTTTAACGATCCGTTCCTGTATGACAAAGTCATACGCGACATCGATATCAACGAACCGTCTGCCACCATCGTTTATGGGGAGAAAAAACCAGAAAGCGTTCATTACTTTATGGACCTATTGGAGGGACAAGGGAACGCCTGGCAGGAATTGATCTGGAACATGCACAACCGCACCCAGGAGAACGCCCGCAGCGGAGGTTCCAATCACGCTTTCGCCGATGGCCACGTGGCATATGTCCGGTTCGGGAGAACCTTCATGCCGATCAATCTCTGGGCGGTGCTACCTGAATTGAGACGGCCCTCAGCACTGGAGCCATAATGTGCACGTACTTCACGGCTGCCACGCCTTGAATCCCGGAAGGCGGCGCACGTCCGTAAAACGAGGATCGTTCACTGCCCGTTTGTGGATGTTGTCAGCCGTCGCGTTGGTGGCCCGGCGCTGCTTGTCGAGCGTGAGCGCCTTGGCCAAGCTGGCCCACGAATCCTCTGTCCGATCCTGCTGTGCAGCCTGCACCGCCGCCAGGTCGTACCAGCCCTCGGGGCTCTCCGGCATCTTGCGGGTCAGCACCACCAGCGCTGCCTCCAGTTGTTTCTGACTGCCGAGATGGTTGAAAAACTGCGCGGCCATCAGCAGGTTGGTCGTGTTGATCGTCGACTGCTGAACGGCCTGCGCCAGCACATCGACTCCCCTTTGCGCTTGGCCAAGCTGCACGTGCGTCGTCGCCAAATCCAGCGCGAGATCGAAGTTTTCCGGCTCGGCAGTCAGCCTCGACTCGAGCTGCTTGAGCGCCTCGCGTGCGATCCGGTTTTGCTGCTCGGCCTTGGTACCTTGGCCAAGGTTTTGATAGACCGACGCAATCGTGAATCGGGTGCTGATCTCGAGATTCGGCTTTATTACCAGCGCATCGATCAGCTTGAGAGCTTGGTCGTTCTGCTTCAGGCGAAGATAGATCGTGGCCAACTCGAGTGTTACCTTGGGATCGTCAGGGTTGGCCGTGTGGCGCTGCTGCAAGCCGACGAGTTGCTGCTGGATCTGTTTCACCTCTTGGTCGCTCAGGTCGAGCCCCGATGCGGCAGCTTGGCTGCCGGCAGTCGGCGCCTTGCCTTCAAGGACACTGTTGAATTGCTGAACGCCCCGGATCAAGTGGCTTAGCATCGGGCTTTCGGGATCGAACCGTTCGTAGGTGGTGACGAGGTGAATGGCATCCTCCCGCCGAGCCTGCGCCGATACCTTGTCACCGGCTTTGAATTCATCGTAGCCAAGCGTGAGAAGCAGTTGTGTGAAATGCGACAGCACCTCCGGGCTGTACGGGCAGAACGCCCACGCCTGTTTGAGAGCGAAAATGTATTCGCGCGTCATCCGGTCCTGTTTTTGTTTCATCTCGTCGCGCTTGGCCGCGTCGGCTTCCTTGGTGATGGCGAGCTTGTAGTTGTTGATGCGCCATCGATAGATGTCAGCGATCGAGGTGCGTAGCTTGCTGAACGCCTTTTGCGAAGCCTCGTCACGGACGAACGCCGGGTTACCGGTGTAGCCGTCGAGATTCCAGCGCTGGTAAGTCTTGACGGCCCAGTCGGCGATCTGCCTGACGCTCGTGTCGTCAGTGATCCAGTTGCCGGTGAGTCGCGTCTGGTATTGCGCCCAAAAAAGCCGATCCTTACGCATCATCTCGTCGGTGATCTCAGGCACCTCGTCGCGATTCAGCTTCAGGATGATCCCGTACGGTGTGAGGTGCGGATACATCCACTCCAGCGGGAAACTGACCTCAATGAAAAAATCGCGCTCCGGGTTTTTGTCGAACAAAAGCTTCGCCAGCTTCGAGTTGATTTGCATCACCGACACCTGTCCAGCCACGGAAACGCGATCGCCGATGCGGTTGACGACCTCACCCGGCTTGAGCGCCCCGGCTTTTTCACGAGCGTCGGCCTCCTGCAAATATTCAGCGAAAGCAATCTCCGCCTCAAGCTGCGTCGGCGTGTTCAACTCAAGGTCGGGATACAGCCCCGCTTGGCCCGGTGAGACAAACTCCGCCAGCAACTCGTCGAGCAACCGGCGGTTCAATCGCACACGCGCCTGCTTCCAGCGGATGTACCAGCCGTTTTCCTCGACACGCCTCGGCTGCGCTTGGCCAAGCGCGGCAACTTGCTGGCGCAGAGCAAGCGTCGTGCTGGAAAACTCAAAACCCGCGAACACGGCGTCATCCCAAATCGTATCGCCATCGATGATCGCATTGAAGTCGTTGGCCAAGATCTCGCGGAGGGCATCATCGGCGGTCGGCTTGATGCAGGCTCCCCTGCCCTCGTCAGAAAGTTTGTCAAGTAGGGAGCGGGCCAACTCGTCGTTCTGATGGGCAATGCGCTTGGCCAAGGCGACAGGTTTCAGGATTTGCTCCGGTACATAATAGGAACCGCTCGTCCGCCGACCAACCTCCCAATCCGAACCCATGCCAATCATCCACTTGTCAATTGCGCCAGAGAAACCGGACAGGAAGTTGGTGCCGAATAGCTTATTTTTCACTCCGGAAGCAAACGGGATGTAGGTAGGGTCGGCCAGATTCCAATCGATCTGTTTGCTGCGCTGGTAGTGAGCACGGACAGTATCCAGATACGTGCTGTCGGCGAGGGCGTTTTGGGTAATGAGCGCCACGTCGCGGCGGTCGAATTCGGGATCACGTCGCTTGGCCGGGTCGGTAAAACTTTCAGCGAAAATCATGTACGTTGGGTTGAATCGACCGGGATCGGTGCCGCCAAACAGGATGGCGTTCTCCGACATCTCAGGATAGATCGGTTCACCATTTTGCTCGGTGAACGGTGGCGTGAACATGTCGTGCCCGTACCAGAAACCGAACAGGTGCCCGCGCTGCTCGTTCTCGCCCCAGTGTGAGAGGATCGACCATGCTGGAAGAAACGCCAGCACGGCCAGCACGATCATCGGCGATAATGATTGGCCGCGGTCTTTCCCCCGTTCGTCACGGTGAACCAAAAACAGCGCTGCCAAAAACACGATGAGGCAAAAAGCAAAACCCCGTGTCCAGTGATTCAGAAAAAACTGGGTCTCAGCCAACTCGGTGGACCAGGCAACCATCGCCATCGCCGCAGCCACAACCAGCCCGAAACCAAGCGCAAGCCGCAGCTGAAAATACCGCCGCGCAATCAATGCACAAAACAGCGTAACCCCGAACCCGATCCACATTGCGAGCAAGACGTGAGACGCGGCGAAAAACACGCGCGTCATATCGCGCCCATGCTTGTCAGGTGTCGGGTTGAGCAGGATCATCAGCAACCCGGCCAGACAAATGTAAATGGCAAATGAGCCAATCATCCAACCGCGCTCGCGGTTCTTCATCTTCAACAGCAACGCAAACGGCAAAATCGCCAGCAACATGAACACGCTGAACTCGTCTGCCGCACCTTCGATATACATTCGAGCCTGTCCTAAGAACTGAAAAAAATCGGTCGTCGGGTTGGTCTGCTGGTATTGTCCACGGGTAAAAGCGTGCAAGAAGCCAAGCCAAGTCCTCGGATAACCCCAGTTGATTGGCGGGTTGGTCATAGAGGCTAGCGGCATGAACAGGTAAAACACTGCTCCTCCGG
>DASCOW010000257.1:0-4774 GCA_036012205.1 Verrucomicrobiota bacterium | reverse complement strand
GGTCGGTTCCATCGGAGTAACGGGCAACGACGGTCATCTGTTGCGTTGCTCCATCGCCTTCGAGCAACAGCTTGGGCGGCAGGATGTCGATGCCAACCGGCTTGGCGAGATCCTTGGCATCGTTGGTCGCGCCGGCTTTGATCCAACGCACGAGGGTGTTGTAATACCGTGAACCGACGTCGAAGCGTTTGCCACCCGTATGCGGTACAGCCTCGATCGATTTCTCAACGATCAAACTTTCGGAGGGCAGGGCGAGGTTCAACCGGCGTGTGCTCAACTGCCGGGTGATACGGTGGTGGTCGCCCTCGGGGTCGAAGCCGAAAATCGACAGCATGAAGCCGTCCTGCCCCCGGGCTGAGCCATGACACGAGCCGGTGTTGCAGCCGGATCTCAGAAAAATGGGCATCACATCAAGCCGGAAGCTGACATGCCGCGGTTTGGCGGCATCGACGACATTCACCGGCACGACCAACTTGCGGCCACCGAATGACACGTGCACCCGGGTATCCCCGTTCGCGCTTGGCAGCAGTCGGTTGCCTTGCAGTTTGGCGATGCCGGGCTTGGCCAGGCTGAACACTGCATCGCCAGTGATGTCTCGCGTCGAGTCGTCGTCGTACGTCGCCATGGCCACCAACGCGTGTGAGTCGGCGGATGTCTCGAGTGTGACCTTGTTCGGGAAAACGGCGATGGATTTCAGATGTTTGGCTGCAAATGATTTTTCGCGTACGAGATCGGCTGGTGACTTGGCCCGAAGCGTCACGCCGATTGGCCAAGCGGCTCCGTTGGCGATCCATTGCCGGAAGGTTTCGATTTGTGCCGGCGTCAACGGGCCACCCTTCGGTGGCATGATGTCGTCGTGATCAATGGTGAGGGAGATGCGCTCAAGCAAAAGACCCTTGCTCGGGTCGCCCTTGGCAAGGGCGAGGCCGGTTTCGCCGCCTTTTTCCACATGGCCAAGCTCGTCCAGTCGCAGGTCTCCTTTTTGCTTGTCCGCGCCGTGGCACTTGATGCAGTGCAACTCAAGCAACGGTTGAATGTCGGTGGTGAACTCCACCGCGTGGGTGGATGGCAACAGCGCGGCGCCAAACCAAGCGAATATTGTCAGCCCGGCGATCAGGCAATGGTGTCTGCGAGCGCACAAAAAAAGAACGAGACCACTCAGCATACTGCTAACACGCTGGAATAACAAATTGAGCTGGGTTGGTTTCATGGCTTTATGGGGTAGCTTGGGCAGCGCGCTGGGCCGCGCGTTCCTTGGCGATGAGGCGCAATTTCTCGAGGCGGTTCAGCGGCTTTTTCGGTTTGGGCTTGGGCGCTTCTTTTGCCTTGGCATCCGGTTTGGACTTGGGCTTGGGCGGCGCATTTTTTCGCGCCTTGGGTGGGTTGTCAATTCGCAGTTGCCCACCGCTGCCGGCGGACTGCCGGAGCACATGGCCGTTCACAGGAATGTTGACGGAGGCGAAGAGCGTTTTGCTCGTCTGCGCTCGCGCGTCCTTGGTGGAATTGATAGGGAAGATGAGTTCCTTCGTTTCCTTTGTGATTTTCCGCGACTCGGTGCTGGTGTGCGCCGGGAGACCGTTGAGCCGCACCTCGGCTTCGCCGTCGAACGGGCGCAGGTGTTCGACCTTGCAAAACAGGTCGCCGGCCTGACCGCGCTCAATGGCCGCCATCTCGATTTTGACGTTCACATACGGCTTCTCGACATGGAGCTCGGTCAACGCGGAGGAGACGATGATGGGGCCGGTTTTGGTGTTGGCCTCCCCGAGTACGGCGATGTGCCAGGTGCCAATCGCCGCGCCGCCGTTGGCGGTGAGTGGGTAGTCGATTTCGCTTTTGCCCTTGGGTAGCGAGATCGTGCCGGAAGAGCTGACACCGGGCGGTTTCCACGGCAGGCGCAGCGTGATGGCATTGTCGTAGTCCTTGTCGCGGATTGCGCGCACTTTCAGTCTCAAGCTGCCACGCTGCAGAATCGCCGTCGGTAGCGTGTCGATCTCGATGCGGAACGGGGCCGGTTCGGCGACGGAAACAGCGAGTCGGTCAACGCTTGTTCGGTAAAAAATCCGGTTGCCTGAGCCGCGAACCATCTCGATAGTATGGCCGAAGCCGCCGCGGATATTTTTTTTGGCGTCGGTGTGGGCGACCCTCACATTCGTGAGTGCGGACGCCAGTGCTGCCTCTGGATTAGCCTCGAACACAACGGGGAAACGGTCGATGTTTGGCGGCATCTCGACGGTGTTCATCGTGATTCCGGGCGGGAGGTTGTCAGCTGCAAATTTCAGCGGGCCAACAAAGTTGCCACGCGTGACCTGCAGCACTGTGGCGATGCGGTTGCCGCGTGGCACTGGCATCATCTGGCGCGATTGGGTGTCTTGTGCGCGGAAGCGCGGGATGAACGTCGCCAACTCCGGCGCGACCGGCACCGCCTCGATTCGGTAAACGTAGTCCGCGCCGCCCTTGCCGAGATGGTCGGTGACGCGAATGAAATGTTTGCCATCGGTCGGCAGCGTCACGGTGACGCGGCTGTCGGCACTGCCACCGCTGTCGTCGTTGCTTCGGATGTTTTTGCCGTCGGGGCCATATACGTTGAGCACGCTGTCCAGCGGCGAGCGGATGGAGCGGGCGTGCACGCGCACGTTGATGCGCTGCCCTTTTTTGCCGTTGAACACAAACCAATCAACATCGGTATCCTTGTTGATGATGCCGTTGAACGCTAGCGGCAACGATGCCTTGGGGAGGGGAATCTTGTTGCGGTTTTCGTTCGGCTCAGTCTCGATGACGTTTGGGAAGCCGGAGACGCGGAAGGGATTTGGCGAGGTGGCGGAGAAGTCGTCCGCCTTGGCCAAGACGCCGAAGTTCTCATCCGGTTTGGCTGAGGCCACGACGGTTTGGTTGGGCAGTTCGCCTTTCGCGCCGATGAAACGAATTGAAGTGTCGCCACCCGCCTGACCGCCGGCGGGGAAGATTGCGATTGGTCTCGGGAACTGGCCAATGTGCAACCGGTACCGGCTGTTGCCGCCGCCGCCGTATGAGCTGTCGCGCACCTCGATCCAGTAATCGCCATCTGTCGGTGCGACGATGGAGGCGAAACAATCCTGCAGCAGCAGCGGCGTGTCGTCCGCGGCCTTGAGCTCGAAGCGCTTGGTGTCGAGAATCGCGACATACGGATCAAATAATGTGTTGCTGAGGCGGATCGCCTCGATCTCTGCGCTGAGTACCTGGCCTTTTTTTGCTGTGACGCGGTAGTAATCCACATCCTCATTTTGCACGATGCCCTCGATGGTTGAGTTGATGGGGATGGCCTGCGGCTTATCGAATTCGTTGTTCGGTTCCTTCTCGCCTACGTTGGGAAATTGGCTGACCCAAAACGTCTGTAGCGGACTGATTCCGGTGGCGGTGACGAGGCGCAACTTGTGTTCGCCCAGCACGCAATCGGCAGCAATCGCAATTGTGGCGCGGGCTTCCTTCGGTTTGTTGGGAACTGGCTCGATCTTCTGGACTGCAAAGCCGGTCGAGTAAAAGAGCACTTCGCGCACGTCGCCGAGCCTGTCGCCGATGAAGCGCACCTCGATGGTCGAGCCGCGTTGGCCGCCACGCGGCAGGACGAGGCTCAGCCCTGGAGACGCCGCTTGGCCAAGCGGAACCAAGGCAAGCGCAATGGCGGCAGACAGATTTTTACTGTGGAAAAACATGACGGGCGAGGGCATCAACCAAGCAGCGCCTTGAGCACCTTGCCGCCCTTGACGATCTCGATCGGGCGATCACCGGGTGCCAACAATTCCTTGTCTCCTATGATGCCGAGTTGGTTGTACACCGTGGTCGTTAGGTCCTCAACGGTCAGTGGATCCTCCTCCGGCTCCGAGGCGAACGCGTTGGAGGCGCCGTAGACCTGTCCCTCCTTGATCCCGCCGCCCGCGAGCAGGACGCTGAACACGCGCGGCCAGTGGTCGCGCCCGTTGTTTTTGTTGACCTTGGGCGTGCGTCCAAACTCGGACGACACCATAACCAGCGTGCTCTTCAACAGGCCGCGGCTGTCGAGATCGCGGATCAGTGTGGCGTAAGCCTTGTCCAGCGCGGGAGCCTGACGGTTGAAGCCGTTTTTGATGTCGTTGTGGTGATCCCACCCGCCGTACGTCAGCGAGACAAACCGCACGCCGGCCTCGACCAGTCGACGCGCGAGCAGCATCCGTTGGCCTGCCTGGTTACGTCCATACTGGTCGCGCACCTTGCCCGGTTCCTTGTGTAGCGCGAACGCCTCACGTGCTTCCTGCGAACTCACGAGTTTGTAGGCTCCCTGGTAAAACTCATCCATGGCATCGAGCGCGTCGGAGTTTTCTAGCTTGCGGAAATGGTCATCGACAACCTTTAGAATGCCTTTGCGGCGTTCGAAGCGTTCCGGCGAAATGCCCTTGGGCAGCGCGAGGTCACGCACGGAGAAATTGCCGCTGGCTGGATCGCTGCCCAGCCCGAACGGCCCGAAGGCGCTGCTGAGGTAACCGCTTCCGGCGTGCTCGTTGGGCACGTTGGGAATGCAGACGTACGGCGGCAGATTTTTGCGCGAGCCGAACTCGTGCGATACCACGCTGCCAATACTCGGGTACTTGAGCGCCGGGCTGGGGCGGTAGCCGGTGAACATGTTGTGCGTGCCGCGTGCGTGGGCCGCCTCGCCGTGGGTCATCGAGCGGCAGATGGTGATCTTGTCTGCGATCTTGGCCGTCTCCTTGAATGTCTCGCCGAAGCGTACCCCCGCAAGCTTGGTGGCGATATTCCCGCTTGG
>DASCOW010000256.1:0-5391 GCA_036012205.1 Verrucomicrobiota bacterium | reverse complement strand
GTGCCTTTCTCCAACGCGACGATCGACTGCTTGCCGCTCCCATCCATGTGAAAAACCAGAAGATCTTTCCAAATAATCGGCGAGCCGCCCGGACCGTTTTCGTGCATCACCCACAGGTCCTGGTTGAGCCAAAGCACTTTGGCACTTTTTGTATCAAGACAGGCCGTGCCATACGCACCGTTTTGGCTGTAGAGCCGACCTCCCTCGAGCACCGGTGTTGGCGAGGCGTAGCTGTTCGTCTTGTGCACCCACTGGGGGTTTTTCTTTTTTAGCAGAGGCACGTTCTGAGTGATTTTCCCGCTGGCCCTGTCGAGGCAGAGCGCGTGAATCCGCACAGCGGACAACACCTCCAGCGGTTGGTCACCGGTATTGGCCTTCAGGCGTTCCCTCTTCTCGGCCTCGGTGGCGGGCGTTTCGTACGCGGTGGTCACCCAAATCTGGTTCCCGGCGATGACCGGCGACGACCAACCGCGTCCGGGAAGATCGGTGCGCCAAACGACGTTTTGCCCCTCACCCCACTCGGCCGGAAGCTTGGCGGATGCAGCATGGCCCTGCCCACCCGGCCCTCGCCACTGGGGCCAATCGGCGAGGGACTGGTTCAGCACGAACATCGAGATGGCTACAACGGTGAATGCATATTTAACCTTCATTACAACTTGCTTGACGACAATTTTGCGTGCGGGGAAGTATACGCCTTTGACGCCGCCGGGCAACCTTTCTTCGAGCTAGGCCGAGCACTTGGCCACTGGTTTTGCTTGCCAAACGGGCCGGTAGCATTTAGCCCAAGGCGCGTCTGATGGAGCGAACATCGCTGAAAGAAAGCAGCCGCTTGGTGGTCAAGTTCGGCACCGGCATCCTGACAAGCCGCAGCAAACAGATCGACCCCAGCCAGGTCACGCAACTGGTCGCCCAAGTGGCAGCACAGCGGCAAGCCGGCCGGGAGGTTGTCGTTGTGTCATCCGGAGCCGTTGGCGCCGGCATGGGCGTTCTCGACATAGCCAAACGGCCCGTTGACCTGCCCGACCTGCAGGCCTGCGCCGCCGTCGGGCAGTCTGCCTTAATGTCCACCTACTCGGAGCTGTTCGCCCAGCACGACCTGCCGGTAGCCCAGGTGCTCCTCACGCACGACGACCTCGAGCACCGCGACCGCCATCTCAACGCCCGCAACACCCTCGTCTCTCTGCTTGAAAAGGGCGTCGTGCCGATCGTCAACGAGAACGACGCCGTCAGTTACACCGAGCTGAAATTCGGCGACAACGACTGGCTCGCCTCGCTGGTCGCCTGCCTGCTGCCGGCTGACCTGCTCGTGCTCCTCACCACCGTCGACGGCTTGGTCGAGAACTTCGGCAAAAAAAACCCGCGCACCATTCCAGTCGTCGAAAAGATCGACGCGAACATCAAGGAACTCGCCGGCGGCACATTGAGCCCGACAGCCGTTGGCGGCATGGAAGCCAAACTGCGCGCCGCAGGGATGGCCGGCCGCACCGGCATCCCCATGGTCATCGCCTCCGGCAAAAAAAAGCGCGTCCTCTCCAACATCCTCGACGGCCAGAGCGAGGGCACTTACTTCGCCCCGCGCCCCGGCCGCCTCAAGGGACGCAAACGGCGCATCGCGTTTTTTCATCACCCCAAGGGCTCACTCTGGGTGGACAACGGCGCACGCGATGCCCTGCGCGACAAAGGCAAGAGCCTCCTGCCACCCGGCGTGGCCAAGTGCAACGGCGACTTTGCCAAGGGCGACGTCGTGTGCATCTGCGACATCAACGGCACTGAGTTTTCACGCGGCATCAGCCGGTTTGACGCCGACGAAATCCGCGCCCGCAAACTCAAAGGCATCGAGATCGTTCACCGCAACGATCTCGTCATCCTCTGATATGCCGGCCAAGGGCAAACCCAAACAACAAACGCCGGCGATCGAGGAACTGGTCGAAGTCATGGCCCGCCTGCGCGGCCCCGACGGCTGCCCGTGGGATCGCGAACAGAATCACAAATCGATCCGCTTTCACGCCGTCGAAGAGGTGTACGAGTTGATCGATGCCATCGAGGCCGGCGACGACCACGAGATGCTCGAGGAATGCGGCGACCTGCTGCTGCAAGTCGTCTTCCATTGTCAGTTGGCCAAGGAACGCAGGGCGTTCGACTTCGAACAGGCCGCCCGCACCATCACCGACAAACTCATCCGCCGCCACCCGCACGTCTTCGGCGACTCCAACGCGAAAGACGTCGACGCCGTCTGGGAGCAATGGGAGAAAATCAAGCGCGATGAAAAGCAGGGAACAACACACGAGCGTCCGTCCGTGCTCGACGGCATCCCGCGCCATCTGCCATCACTGCAACGCACCGAAAAGCTTCTAAAAAAAGCGCGCAAAAACGGCCTCGCCGACGCGCCCTTGGTCAAGCCGGCCAGACAACGCTACACCAAAGCCACCCTGGCCCGGGAGTTATTCGCCCTCGCCGAGTACGCCCAGCGTAAAGGCTGGCAACCCGAAGCCCTCCTCCGAACCGAGAGCAACCGCCAGGAAAAAGCCCTCCGCAAAAAAGAAGCCAAAGCGACCAAATAGTTACTTGGGAGATTCCAGGCCGGCTCCAGCCTAGCTCTCCCCTTCAGTATGCTTTCTTTATGAGTCAACAAGACTTCCGCGAAAACCAGACTTAATGCACGAGCATTTCGGAGAGGGAGGATTTGAATTTTCGATGGCAGAGGGCGAAGAGGACGGCGGTCGGGATGACCGCGAAGGTTGAGGCCGCCATCAGCACGCCCTGTGGGGTGCCCTGGCTGACGTCGTAGAGCTTGGCTAAAGCCAACGGCAGGGTCTGCTTGGTTTCGCTGGTCAATACCAGCATCGGGATCAGGTGTTCGTGCCAGGCGAGGATGAAATGGATCATCCCGTAGCTGAATAGTGCCGGCCAGACCAACGGCAGCACCGTCAAAAACACCCGCAGCTCCGCCGCGCCACACACACGCGCCGCCTGCAAAAACTCCTCCGGCACTTGTCGAAAAACCTGTGTAAAGTAGATCACACCCAGACCGGTCACCACGCCGGGCAACATCACACCGAGTAGCGAGTCGCTCAGGCCAAGCTCGTTCACCCACGAGAACAGCGGCACGGCAAAGAGCTGCCGTGGCACGAGAATCAACGCCACGGCCAACACGAACAACAGACGCTTGCCACGGAACGCAAATCGCGCGAAAGCGTACCCGGCCGTCGCGGACAAAGTCACCGCACCAAGCGCCTGACCGAGCGATACCATCAGCGAGTTGCCGAACACTTCCCAAAACGGAACCCACTTGCCTTCAAGTAGCTCTACCACGTTCTGCCACTCGTAGTGAGCCGGGAAAAACGCTCTGGTCAACGGCTGGAAAAACTCGGCGTTAGTCTTGAATATTCCCAGCACCATCCACAGGAATGGAACGAACACCGCCATCAGAAACGGCCCGAGCAGCAGCAGTGACACCACGCTGCGCACAGTTTTCACCTGCGGGTTTACCAGAGGCAAGGGCAACAGTATTATGAAAGGAATAGCACTCCACATGCCCTGCGTACTCATGCCGTTCGCCTCCGTAAAAAGAGGGCAGTCCAAAGAGCCAACGTCATAAGGGGCAGCAGACTAACACTGATCGCCGACGCGCTGCCATACTCGAAGAATCGCGTTTTCTGAAACACGTACGTGACGGTCAACAGTCCCGCGTCGGCTGTGCCGCCGGAGCCGCTGAGCAGCACGAACGCGCCGGAGAAAAGAGAGAAGCCATCGACCACCAGATACACCGCCACGAACAACAGCACCGGCCGAAGATGCGGCAGTGTCACGTGCCAGAACTGTCGCCATCGGTTTCCGGTGACCAACTGCGCCGCCTCGTAATACACACGCGGGATACCCTCCATGCCGGCCAATATGAAAAACGTCATGAAGCCGGTCCAGCGCCAAACAGTTTGTAGTACTAAGGCGCTCAGAATGAAGTCCGGGTCCTTCATCCAATTGACCGGTTCGAGGCCGAGCGGCATGACGAACAGTTGGTTGAGTAGCCCATTTTTGCCGTGGAACACCATGAGAAACAGCACCGCCAAAACCGACGGCGGCGTGAGCGCCGGCAGCAGCAAAGCGAAGGTCATCACCGGGCGGAGCCGCCGGAAGGTCGCGCGGAGCAGGTGCGCCAGCCAGAGTGCAAGCGGCACGATCACAACAATGGATGCCAGCGTGTAAACGAGGCTGTTGCGCAGCGCGGTGAAGTAACGCTCGTCATTAGCCAAGGCCTTGTAATGCGCGAGGCCGACGTACTCCGCTTGGCCAAGCCCGTTGGCGTGCAGGCTCATTTGCACGCCGCCGACAAGCGGGATCACCCAGAACAGCAGCAGAAAAAACAGGAACGGCAGCAGAAAAAAAAACGGCGTCCAGCGCGCCCTGGAAGTTCGCTGGTCGGCTGCGGCCATGGATGCGCTATAAGCTTACAGGCCCGGCTCAGCCGCCTCGAGCATGGTCTTCATTTTGTCGAGCACCTCAGCCGGCTTGAGTTCACCGTAGATGAGCGACGTGAAGAACGTTTCCTGAAACAGGAACACCGCCTTGGCGCGGTTCGGGTGACTGACCACTTCCGGCACTTCCGGCGCAAGGCGCACTAGCAACTCGCCAAATTTCTGGTTACTGAAGAACTCGTTGGGCTGCAGCAGCCGCTCATCCTTCCACGCCGGCCGGTACGCCGGGAAGCTGTTGCCGTCGAGGAACCGGCGGGCGTTGGATTCCTTGTCGGTGATGACAAACTCGATGAACTTCCACGCTGCATCCTGCTGCTTGCTGGCCTTGTTGATCAACAGGCCCTGACCGGCGAAGGTCGAGGTGCGGCGGCTCAACCGCCCGTCCGGCAGTTTCCACGCCGGCAGCGGCATCACGCCCCACTTGCCTTTCAGGTCGGGGGTGAACTGCTGCAACATGTCGAGCCCGTACCAGTCGGCACCCACCACTGTCAGTACCTCACCGTACTGGACTGCGCTGTTGAAAAACAACGGATCAAAGATCGATGCGCGCTCCGGCACCATGCCGACGCGGGACTCCATTTGCTTTTGCATCCAGCCGAGCACCTCGATCGCCGCCTCGCGGTCGGGATACACCGAACCGTCGCGGCCAAACAAGTCACTATCGCGCTGCCGCAGAAGGATGCCGAGGTACGTGGGGTCGAGCGCGATCATCGACTTGCCATGATCCTCCAGAACTGTCTTTCCGGCAGAAACGAACTTGTCCCACGTCGTCAATGTCGCCGGATCGATATCCAGTTTCTTGAAAAGATCAGCCCGGTAGTAGAGCACCATCGCACTGAGTGACTGCGGGATACCATACGTCTTGCCCTTGTAGGCGAACAAAGTTTGGCGGCTCGGAGCGATGTCCTGGTCGAGCTTG
>DASCOW010000255.1:0-2607 GCA_036012205.1 Verrucomicrobiota bacterium | reverse complement strand
AATCTAAGCCGATTGATCGCCGTCCTTGCCGCTGTGCTCCTCGCCCGCCCGGCAATGGGGCAGGGCCTCTCCGCCCAGCGGAACAGCGTCGTTGCTGAGGTGAACGACAAGATCATCACCCGGCAGATGGTGACAGAGTCCATGAGTCGCGAGGCCGACCTGCTGCGCCGCCAGTATGCCCGGCAGCCTAAGCTCTATGCCCAGGAATACACCCAACTCCGGGCCGACACGCTTGAGTTGCTGGTGCGTCGCGAATTGGTGTTGCGCGAGTACAAGGAGAAGGGCTTCAAAATACCCGAGTCCATTATCGAGCAGCGTTTGCGAGAGGATATCCGCGCCCAGTACGGCGACCGCGTGACGCTCATCAAGACCCTCCAAAAAAGCGCCATGACTTACGAGGAATTCGCGCGGCGGGAGCGGGAGCGGATTATCCAGATGGTCATGCACGGCCAGTTTATTTCAAAGGCGAACATCGTTATTTCCCCGAGGAAGATCGAGGAATATTACGTGGCCAACAAGGATCAGTTTCGTGCCGGTGTCGAGATTCGGGTGCGGATTATTTTTCTTGATGCCAAGAAGCATGGCGGTCCGGAGGACACTCGCAAACTGGCTGACGAGATTCACCAAGTCCTGCAGGCGGACAGTTCGTTTGCCGAAGTCGCCTCAGTTTACTCCGATCAAAACCGCGCCACGGGCGGGTTGCGGCCGGACTGGGTGAAGCGCGGTGTCCTGACCCCGGCATTGGATCGGGCCGCCTTCGCGCTTGGCCAAGGGCAGGTGAGTTCCGTCGTGGCGTTGGCCCATGGTTGCTTCATTCTGCGTTGCGAGGAGATTCGCCAAGCCAAGCTCAAGACTCTCGCCGAGGTGCGCGGGCAGATTGAGCAAACTCTGCTCGAGGCCGAGCAGCAAGCCAGCGAGGACAAGTGGTACGAGCGTCTCAAGCGCAAATCTTACGTCAGGCAGTTTTCTTTTTGATCAATCGCACCCGACCGGGCATCGAACCTCATGAAATGATTTTTTTCCTTCTCGACAACGCAGGCGTCAGGCTTTGGAGGGTTGCCGCCGTGTGTCTGCTGTTGGCGCTCTTCCCGGTGTATGCGCAGGCGCAGGTGTCCGTGGAGCTTGAGTTGGGGAAGAACCGGTTGTTGCCGCGCGAATCGCTGTTGGTCAAGCTTAAGATTGTCAATTTTTCCGGCCAAACGCTGGTGTTCGGCGAGGACGACCATTGGCTGCAGTTTCAGATCGAGTCTGAAACCGGGGAGGAGATTGCGCCCATCGCCGACCCGCCGCCCGTGAAGGGGCGCTTCACTGTCGAGTCCTCCATTCGCGCCACAAAGGAGGTCGATATCGCCCCGTATTATGCGCTTGAGCAGGCCGGTCGGTACATCCTTACCGCCAAGGTGATCATCAAGCAATGGGGCAAACAACTCATCGCCAAGCCGGTCAAGTTTGACGTCACCAACGGCACCATCCTCTGGGAGCAGGCATTTGGCCTGCCGCTGAAGAAGGACGATCCGCCCGGCCAACCGAGGCAGGTCCGGCGCTATGTCCTTCAGCAGGCTAAGAATCTCAAGGCGATGAGCCTCTACGCCCGGGTGGACGACGGCTCTGGCGGCAGGGTGCATCGGGTGCTGCCGGTTTGTCCCATGGTGTCGTTCAACCCGCCCAAGGCCCAAGTCGATCCAAGGGGCAATTTGCACGTGCTTTGCCAGACCGGCGCCCGCGAATACAACTACTCCGTAATCGATCCCGCCGGGAAGATCAACACGCGCCGCCACTACCTCATCGCTGCCAACCGCCCGCGGCTGGGCTTCAAGAAAGGGGAGATCATCGTTGTCGGCGGCTTCCAGATCACCCGGCCTGACGATCTCCCTTCGAACAAAAAGGAGGGAGGGAAGCCGGAACCGGTTGTGTCAGGCAACGAGCCCCGGTTCATCCCCAACATCAAGCCGCCGGTGCCGCTCCCGGCCGAGCGCACCGGACAGTAACTCGGCACTTCACCGCGTCATGAACTTGAGCACGCTTCCTTCCGCAGCTGTCGTCGTGTTGCTGGCGCTTGGCCAGGCCGGTTGCTGTAGCAAAGCCCCCTTGACCTACCCAGTGGCTGGCGTCCCACCCAAAAAAGAAATGACATTCCCCGAAGACGTTGCCTTTCTCGAAAAACACGTTGAGGTTATCACGCTTGGCCAAGCGGGTGGCCCGCGCGTGGCGGTCGTGCCGGCCTATCAGGGCCGGGTGATGACCAGTACCGTGGGCGGTGTCTCAAACCCAAGCCACGGCTGGCTCAACTACGACCTCATTGCATCCGGAAAGACCGGCCCGCACATCAACGCCTTTGGCGGCGAGGACCGCTTTTGGCTGGGTCCGGAGGGTGGCCAGTTCTCCATCTTCTTCAAAAAGGCCGATCCGTTCGATCTCGAACACTGGCAAACGCCGGCAGTGATCGACACCACGCCGTACGAGGTGACGTCGCGGACCGACAGCGAGGTGGCCTTCCGCCATGAGGCGACGATCAAGAACTACTCCGCCACCGCGTTCAGCTTGCGCATCGATCGCACCGTGCGCCTGCTGGACCGCGTCCGGATCGGTGAAATGCTCGGCACGGTG
>DASCOW010000254.1:0-1761 GCA_036012205.1 Verrucomicrobiota bacterium | reverse complement strand
AAATCGGCGCTTTTCTGGCAAGCCCCGCATGGAGGTTCAACCACTCTTCAAGGCAATACGACATCCCAATATTGTCGCACGCTCAAGGGGACCGTTTCGGGGGCACCATCCGCTTTGAAAAGAAAGGTCTTCATCTTTTGCGCTTTAGTTCCTAAGTCAAAAAGCAACTTCTGCAGAGTCGACCGCATACAGCTTAGCAAGCTTAACTAATGGGTGTCTTCTAAGGAACTCGTCACCCCCAAGCGGAAAACTATCCAAGAGCACTCGACAGTTGGATTGGCGGTCCCACTCATGACGTCTCCTCCGGTGAGGACTTTGTGACGCCGAAGGGCGATGACGCAGCAAGCAAGCTCTGCGATTGACTCTCGCAGCTGCATCGGGAACCATTTCGCCATGAAACGGTGGCTGAGTTTTTTGTTCGGGATTTGGATTTCCGTTGCCGCCTTTTGTGCGGAGAAAAGTTCCAACGGCCTTCTTGCCAAGGGTACGAAGTGGGAAACGACTTTTTACCAACGTGACAGCGGCCAGCCCGGACCGGTGGTGGTTCTCACCGGCGGCATTCATGGCAACGAACCCGCTGGAACTGCTGCAGCGGAGCAGATTCGGCACTGGCCGATTACTCGCGGCATGCTGATTGTCATCCCACGCGCCAATGTACCGGGGTTGCGGGACGGAACGAGGTTTCTCCCCGGCGAACCGCCGCAATTGCGCGACCTGAACCGGCAGTTTCCGAAAACGAAGAATGCGACCGACGCGCGTGGCATATTGGCAACTGCACTGTGGGAATTCGTTGGCGAACAAAAACCAGACTGGGTTATCGACCTGCACGAGGGATTCGACTTTAATCAACTCAACTCCAAGTCCGTCGGCTCCACCATCATTGATGCCAAAGGCAAGGCGGCGGCCATTGTCGTGCCGTTGATGCTGCAGGCGGTCAATGCCGAAATCACCGATCCCAAAAAGAAACTCATCCGACTGCGTTATCCCGTCGATGGCAGCCTCGCCCGCGCCGCCCACGAGCGCCTTGCCGCCACGGCGATGATTCTCGAGACCACCTCCAAGTCCCAGCCACTGTCCCTTCGCGCCCGCCAGCACCGACTGATGGTTCACGCGCTGCTCAAGCACCTGCAAATGACCGCCGATTCACCGCACGTTTTGGTGCCGACAAAAACAGAGTCACTATGTGTGGCGATCTACGATGCTGGCGGCGTGGGTGGCAACGGGCCGCGCAATCTCGACCGTGTTCTGCGCGGAATGAAACATGTTCTCGTCCAGCGTGTGGGTGCCGAGGATATTCGCGGCGGCACATTGTCCCGGTTTGACCTCGCGATCTTCCCCGGCGGCAGCGGCAGTAAACAAGCCGCCGCGCTGGAATCGAAGGGCAGGGCAGCGATCCAGCAATTCGTGAAACGCGGCGGCGGCTATCTCGGCATCTGTGCCGGTTCGTATCTCGCGGCGGCGAATTACGAGTGGTCGCTCGGTATCAGCAATCACCGGACGTTTTGCAAGACCATCGACCTGCCGAAGCTGGGCCGCAAGAGTATGTGGTATCGCGGATCTTCGACCACGGTGAAAATGGAACTGACCGAGATCGGCCGGAAAATTCTCGGCAATCAAAAAGACACCCTTGACGTGCGCTATCATAACGGCCCCATCATGTCGCCGATGGGTGTTGAGGGACTCAGTCGGTGCTGGCGGGCGCGAAGGGACAGTGGCTGGGACTTGGAGGTGGTCTCGAGAATCATCGCCGTGGCGGCAAGG
>DASCOW010000253.1:0-1729 GCA_036012205.1 Verrucomicrobiota bacterium | reverse complement strand
CACAGCGCCGACCTGCAGGAAGCCCTTGACGATGTCGGTGATCGGCGCGATGCCGTCGCCCGGATAAACCCGGTCACCATCGCCAATCTTGTCGAGCGGCGGATCGGCCGGATAATCGTTCCAGTGAAAATGCTGCAGCGCCTGCGGGCCAAGCATCTTCAGTCCCTCGAAGTCGGAGCCTCCCTTGTACGTGTGATATACATCGCCCAGAAAACAAGCGTCTGGATGGCCGGCCTCGATCGCAATGTAAATGGCCGTGCTCACGCGGCCAATGGACGGGTTGCCGCCCCACATCTCGATCTGTGGCACGACTCCGATCTCGGCGCCGATCTCCAGCAATTTGCGATACCGCTCTGCCGCCGCCATCGGATCGACCGTACCACGAGCTCCAGCAGGAGGCGCGGCGATTCGCTTGGCCCCGAGTTGAGCCAGCAGATCCATGTCACGCTTGGCTTCCTCGATTCCCTTCGCCCGCTGCTTGTCATCGTCAACAATCCACCCCGCAAAGCCGATCGCGCTCTCGACAGTCAGCCCATGATCCTCGATGCGCCTGCGCAAATCCTTCAGCGAGCCACCGCCATTTTTGTAGTCGTTCAGTTTGCCAAGCCACGGCTCGATCGCGTCGTAGCCAGCCTTGCCGGCGACATCGACCTCCCCGGTGACGGACAAGTCCTGCCCGCGGATCGTACTCATGTTCAGGCAGTACCGGAACGGGTCGGTGCCCTTTTTTCGTTCGGACTTGGCCCTCACTGTGGCGCTGCCAGCCAACAAGCCGGCTGTGGCCACGCTGGTCGTCTTCAGTAAATCACGGCGGCTCATGGAATTCTGGGGTGTTTCAGGCATAGTGATTCGTGGTCGGTTCGTCAAATTATCCCGTGCATTCTTGATGCCTATCGAAGCCGCAAGCGAGTTTATTTTTTACTGGACCAACGCGGCAAGATTGCCCGACTTGTCGAACCGCAGCGGCTCTGCCTGGCCAAGCGGTTCGAGCGCTGGATGCTCCTCCACTTCGGTGGCCAACGCAGCGGAAACTTCGAACGTGCCCAGCGAGAGTGTGTCGCGGATGCGCACCAACCGGGCCTTGGTAGGGTCGGCGTCAGGCAGTGACGACAGCATGGCACGAATCGCCTCGGCATCAGTCTCGAATGCCATCGGAAGCTTGGCCGACAGGACGGAGCGCGAGGTGAGCGAGTTGGTGTACAACGCAGCGGTATCCACACCGGTGACCAGCCGCATCGTGGTCGCTTCGGCCAAGCCAATACCGATGGCATTGCCGTGGGACTCTAACGTCAGACCACGCACGAAAATTCGCCAGATGAATGGCTTGGTAGCCGCTTGGCCCGGCACGAGATGATAGCCGTTCGAGCTCCGGCCGATCGTGTTAGTGTCCATGCCTGTACCGCTGATGTTTTTGCCGATTTGATCGACAATCAGCAGGTCGATTTCCTCGAACGGCAGCGCAGGCATCATCGCCGAAGACTCGATGCAAAGCTCAGGTTCGCGCCTGAGAATCGCATCGGCCGCAAGCACCTCGATGCGCGCCGTCTCATGCACCGCGTTCTCGACAATGGCCACGCCACCGAGAACGGATGCGCGTCTTATAATCACATCGGCCAGACGCATCAACTCCTCCCCGTAGCCGAGCTTGAGCGCTGCGGCGTGGTACGCCGATGCGCCGGCGTGTTTACCCAGGCCGACAACAAGCATCTTCGTCAACCCGCTGCCCACT
>DASCOW010000252.1:0-2282 GCA_036012205.1 Verrucomicrobiota bacterium | reverse complement strand
AGAATGTCGTCTGTGTCTTCGGCGATGCGGCGCTAACCAACGGCATATCGTTCGAGGCGCTCAACAACATCGCGCACACGACGAACAAGTTTATCGGCATCCTCAACGACAACGAGTGGTCGATTTCCAAGAACGTGGGCGCCATTTCGACCTACCTCAACAAACTGATCACCAACCCAGGCTACAACAAGATCACGCGCGATTTGCAGAAATTTATCGCCAAGGTACCCTCCGGAAAACTGGCGTTACGCTTAGGCCTCAAGGGTCAGGAAGCCCTGAAGGGCACGGTTACACAGGTGGCGCTTCAGCACAATAAGGAGACGCTGGACGGCGACGGCCGCGGCGGTTTCGGCAGCAGCCTGGTATTTGAAGAGTTCGGCCTCCGCTATCTGGGTCCAATCGATGGGCACGACCTGCCGCTGCTGATCGAGACGCTCGAGTTCGCCAAAACTTGCGACCAGCCGATCGTCATCCACGTCATCACCAAAAAAGGCAAAGGCTTCAGCGCCGCGCTCGAGCACCCGGAGAAGTTCCACGGCACCGGCCCATACAACCCGGACACCGGCGAGAGCCTTCCCTCAAAACCCGGCGCACCACCAAAATACCAGGACGTCTTCGGGCAAACCATGGTCAAGCTTTGCAGGAAGGACACATCGGTGGTCGGCATCACCGCGGCGATGCCCAGCGGCACCGGACTCGGAGCACTCGAGCAGGCGATGCCGGAACGCTACTACGACGTCGGCATCGCCGAGGAGCACGCCGTGCTGTTCGCCGCTGGCATGGCCACCATGGGGTACCGGCCGGTGTGCGCCATTTACTCCACCTTCCTACAGCGAGCATACGACATGATCGTGCACGATGTCGCGCTGCAAAACCTGCCGGTGACTTTCTGCATGGATCGTGCCGGACTCTCGGCCAACGATGGCCCGACACACCACGGATTGTTCGACATCGCCTATCTTAACTGCGTGCCCGGCATCGTCGCCATGGCTCCTGCCAACGAGGATGAACTCGCCGACATGATGTTCACCGCCACACACCAAAACCTGCCAGCGTTTATTCGCTATCCGCGTGGCAGCGGCGAAGGTGTCGCCGTGAAGGAACAATCGGCGATGATCGAGATCGGAAAGGCCGAGGTGCTGCAAAATTTCTCCAACAACGGCCAACCGAAAGTGGCGTTCTTCGCGCTTGGACCGATGCGCAACATTGCCGATGACGCCATTGAGGAACTCGGCGCGGACAACATCGACGCCGCAATCATCAACCCCCGTTTCACCAAGCCGATCGACAGAGGCACCACCGAGTTTTTTGCGGAGGCCGCGGACGTGCTCATCACTATCGAGGATCACGTGCTCCGGGGTGGCTACGGCAGCATCGTTCGCGATCATTTGGCCGATATCGGCATCCGCACACCGGTGGTGCGAATCGGCTGGCCAGATCAGTTCATCGAGCACGCCTCATCGGTCGGTTATCTGCGCGAAAAACACGGCCTTACCGGCATCAGCGCTGCCGAACAAATCCGCCAATCGCTTGGCAGGGCGGCAGACGAGAGCCCGGCGCTTGGCCAGGCAGTTGGCCAGTGAAAAAAATGAACCGACATTGCCACAACTGCGGCAGGGAGTGGGAACTCGACGGGCAACCCGGCCGAAGCGAGAACTGCCACGGTTGCAACGAGGACTTGCGCGCCTGCCTCAATTGCGTCCACCACGACCGCGGCGTGGCATATCAATGTCGCGAACGCCGAGCCGAGCCGGTGACCGAAAAACACCGGTCGAACTTCTGCGAGCACTTTGACTTCGCGTTGCGCAACTGGTCCGGCAGCGGCGGCGTGAACAAGCGGGCCGAGGAAGCCAAGAACGCCTTCGAGAAACTGTTTGGAGATTGATCGCGGCGGCTCAGCACCGCCTCGCGAAGGTGTTTTCATTTTCTTGTCAAGCTCGTTTTGACAAAGACAAATAAAATAAAATTAAAATGCAGTTGTCAGCCATCACAGCAATGTTTACGGTTCCCTACCTGCAACCACTAACTGCACTGGCAACCCATGAAAAAAATCGACGCAATCATCAAGCCATTCAAGCTTGAGGACGTCAAGGAGGCTCTCGCCGCCGTTGACGTTGAAGGCATGACTGTAACCGAGGTAAAGGGATTTGGCCGCCAGAAGGGCCATACCGAGATTTACCGAGGCAGCGAGTACACCGTCGATTTTCTTCCCAAAGTTAAGCTCGAAATCGTGTTGGACGACGACCGCGTACAAGACGCGGTAAATGCCATCGTCAAAAGTG
>DASCOW010000251.1:0-3267 GCA_036012205.1 Verrucomicrobiota bacterium | reverse complement strand
CCCAAGCGTTTGGCCAAGCGCTCGGTGCCGTTGCGGCTGGCGCAGTAAACAATGCCGCTCTCGCCGTCGTGCCGCCTGGCCACATCCAACACCTGGCGAAGCGGCTGGTTGCGCGGGATAACCCGGTACATGAGGTTGGCCCGGTTGAAACTGGCAACGAAGCGCTTGGGCTCGCGCAGCTTCAACTGCGACACGATGTCCGCCCGGACCCGATCGGTCGCCGTGGCGGTCAGCGCCATCAACGGCGTCTCGGGAAAGCGCCCTCGCAATTCGGCGATCTGCCGGTACTCAGGCCGAAAGTCGTGGCCCCACTCGCTGATGCAGTGCGCCTCGTCGATCGCGATCAGCCCCGGCCTCCACTCAGCTAGGCGCTCAAGCATCTCCGGCAGCATCAATCGCTCCGGCGCGACGTACAGCAACCGGTACTCGCCGTTGTACAGCCCGGCCAGGCGGCGGCGCGATTCGGCCGCATCGAGCGTTGAATTCAAAAACGTCGCCGGCACGCCGGCCTCCTGCAGCGCATCGACCTGATCCTTCATCAGCGCGATGAGCGGCGAGACAACGATCGTCAGCCCGCCCTGCGCCAGGGCCGGCAACTGGTAGCAGAGCGACTTGCCGCCGCCGGTCGGCATCAGCACGAACGCGTCGTGCCCGGCGAGCGCGGCACGCATCACCTCCTCCTGCAGTGGTCGGAACGACTCGTAGCCAAAAAAACGCTTCAGCAGCCCGGCCAAGTCCGGCTCCCCCGCCTCGCTGAACAGTTCCGTCTCCATGTCGCGCCCGTTGTAAGCCACGAACAGCCGAGCATCAAACCCTTCACTATTGATAAGCTTGAAACTGAAAACTTAAAACTCTTTCCCCGCTTGGCCAAGCGCCTGGTTTTGGCTAGATTGCCGTCGCATGAGCATGACTTTGGCGGATACTGCGACAGAGATGCCGGTTCGGGAACAGCTTGCCGAACTGGGGCAACGGGTGCTCGACGGCGGAGAAATATCCCGCGACGAGGCGCTTGAACTGGCGCGCATCGAGTCGAACGCCGACATCATGGACCTGCTGGCGTGGGCCAACCGCATCCGCGAACGCTTCAAGGGCAACAAAATTCACCTTTGCTCGATCGTCAACGCCAAGGCCGGTGCCTGCTCGGAGAACTGCTCCTTCTGCTCCCAGTCTGCCGCATACCAGACCGAGTCGCCGCGCTACGGATTTGTCGATCCTGAGCCGGTAGCCTCGGCCATGTCAGAGGCCAAGACCAACGACGTCACTGCCGTCGGGTTGGTCGCCGCTTGGCGAGGCCTCAAGGAAGGTCCTATGCTCGACGAGGTCTGCGATCGCATCCGCGAGATGAAGGAAAACGGCAAATCACGCCCGGACGCCTCGCTGGGATTGATCGAGAGCCAGGCCGTCGCCAACCGACTCAAAGAGGCCGGCCTCTCCTGCTATGGGCATAACCTCGAGAGCTCGCGACGATTTTTCCCCGAGCACTGCACGACGCACACGTTCGAGGACCGACTCAACACGGTTCAATTTTTGAAAAACGCCGGCATCAATATTTGTTCCGGCGGCATCATCGGCATGGGTGAAGCGCGCGAGGACCGCGTGGATCTGGCGTTGGAGCTGCGCGAGATCGACGCCAGCGTCGTGCCGGTAAACATTCTCAACCCGATCGAAGGCACACCGCTCGAGCAACAGGAACCTCTAGCTCCGATGGAAATCCTCAAGACGATTGCCATGTTCCGGTTCATCCTGCCACAAAAGGAAATCATGATCGCCGGCGGACGCACGATGAACCTGCGGGATATGCAGAGCATGGTGTTCATTGCCGGCGCAAGCGCGTTGATGGTTGGCAATTACCTGACCACACTCAACCAACCGGTCGAGAAGGATCTGCAGATGCTGCGCGACCTCGGACTCGATCCCGACTGGAACAATGACTTCGCCGATCAGGCGTCGGCCGGCGACTGTGGCAGCCATTGTGGTTGCGACGAACCGGCCAAGGCTGCCGCGACCGCCTGAATCATCCGGCAATAATGACTGCGCCGCTCGGCAGAAACATCAGCGGTTACAACGGCGACACCATCGACATCGACGACGTGCTGCAACGCGCTCTCGTTGCGGCCAAGGCACACGGCTGGTCAGCTGAACTTTTCGCAAACGCCGGCGAACTGCCGCTGTACGGTTTCGCGCGCTTGGCCAAGAAGCCGCAACTGACCGTTTACATTTCCGCCGGCATCCACGGCGACGAACCGGCCGGGCCTCTGGCATTGCTCGAACTGCTCAAGGCTAACGCCTGGCCAAGCGGCGTCAACCTGATCGCCTGTCCCTGCCTCAACCCGACCGGTTTTCCAAACAACACCCGCGAAAACCGAACTGGCACCGACCTCAACCGCGACTATCGTCACATCGATTCCGGCGAGGTACAGGCGCACACCGAATGGATCGACCGCCTACCACAGTTCGATTTTGGCATCTGCCTGCACGAGGACTGGGAAGCCAGCGGCTTTTACCTGTACGAGCTGAACCCGGACAACCTGCCGGCCGTGTCGGGGGACGTCATCGACGCCGTCGCCGAGGTTTGCCCGATCGACCGATCCGAGCGCATCGACGACCGACCGGCCAGGGGCGGCATCATCAAGCCGATCGTCTCCCCCGAGGCAAGGCCGCTTTGGCCTGAGGCATTTTACATCGTGCTGAAAAAAACCCGCCTCTCGTACACGCTCGAGGCGCCGTCCGATTTCCCGATGGCAACACGCGTCAATGCGCTTTGCACCGCAGTCAAAACGATGCTAGATTCGCACTTGGCGAAGCGGTGAAATGAAACCTGAAACGGCTGAGAAACTACTGGTGTGGATTTTGCGTGGTGCAGGCGTCGTCTGCACGTTGGCGATTCTCCCGATGCTGATGCCAATTGCGTGGGCGCAGTCCGCTCACGCAGCCATCGGCCTCGGCGAACTGCCCGTTGAGCCGATCGTCGAGTACCTCGTGCGCGGCATGTCTGCCATGTGCGCCCTGTACGGTGGACTACTGCTCCTGCTGGCGAATAACGTACACCGGTATCGCCGGGTCATCACTTATCAGGCCATCGCCATTTTGACAGTAGCCACCTGCGGGACAATCATCATGCACAATCTGCCCGATCTGGGAAAATATGTCCTCATCGACGGCATCAGTTGCTGGCTCTACTGCGTTCCCACCCTCTGGCTGCAAACCAGGCTGACAAGGAAATAGCCAATGCTACCGGCCCTGGCCTCCATCCTCCTCCTGAGCTCG
>DASCOW010000250.1:0-2104 GCA_036012205.1 Verrucomicrobiota bacterium | reverse complement strand
TTGTAGAAACTGTAATGGTCGTGGGTGACGATCTTCCGGGCATAGACCCACGGGCCTTCCGGGCGCGCGGCCTCGGCGAACCAGATCTCGCCGAGCATCGAAGAGCCGAACGACTGCGAGATCACCATCAGCCAGCGTTGCCGGTGCTTGTTCCAATAGACCGAGCCGTGCTGGGTGAGCACCGGTTTGCCAGTTTCAATGTCGATCAAGTGGACAGACGACTCTCCGGCGGTGATTCTTTTGTCGGCGATCAGTGTGTTCACCCGCTTGAGATCCATCTTTGGTCGTCCGCGTTGCCAATCGAGCTTCAAGCTGCCGTCCGGGTTCCGCTGCACACCGGTCTCGGTGCCGGGCCGGAGGAAGGTGCGAGTCTCATACCGTGAAGGGTCGAGGTAGCTTTCGAGGTTCGCACGGACCCGCACAAGCGGCATACCTCCGGCGAAGTAAACATACTCGTGGCCATCCTCGGCGCGGTGCAGGAAGGGATGACCGTGGGGAAAGAGCGGAACATCCTTTGGGAACGTGGCGCGGTGGGCGAACTGCTGCCGCTCGTCGTCAAACTGCACCACGCCGCGCTCGTATACCGTCAGGGGCGATTTGATTTTCACGTACTGCGCCAGCAGCCAAGGCCGCCGATTTTTGTCAGGTAACACCACCAAACCATCGATCCAGGTCGGCCCCTTGCCGGGCATCCTCGCCGCTTCCTTGGCAAAGCCGTTTTTGCCGACAGCATAGGTGAAATTCACGCCAAGAACGGGATCGAGTCCACCCTCGCCGGGGAGCAGCGACGTCGCAAATGGCACGTGAAAGTTGCCCAGCGGATAGGACGGACGATTGGTGTCGCCCCAGAACCAGTGAAGCTTTCCCCGGTAAACCGCGGTCACCACGCTGTCGGAGCCGAACACCGAGCCGTTGAGCAGCGGCCGCTCGATCGGCGCGCTCCGGCCCAGCAAGCGGCTGTCGCGATAAATGCCGGCACCGGTCACGCGATAGAGCCTCTCGGCAATGTTAAGGCGCTTGAGCTTCAGCACGGCCTCGGTGCCAGGCGCGGTCTTGAGCCGCACACCGCGATAGCCGAAACTATCCTTGGGATACTCATAGCCGTGGCTGCGGACGTGGAAAAAAATCTGCCGATCCATCAAACCCGGCTCGTGGAACGCCACCAATCCGTTGCTGTCGGTGTAAAAACGCTGGTGGTTGACGGTCTCAAGTTCCACCAGCGGGACGCCGCGTCCGGTCTCGGCATCCACCACGCGGATGGCAAACCAGGCGGATGACGCCGTCTGTGCTTGGCCTAGCGCACCCAGTTGCAGGCCAAGCAGCAGCGTAGGAAGGATGGAGTGTCTGGAAAACATCGCGACCGGGTTGAGGCCCGAGCCTAGCCGACCGTTTTCGGCGAGTCCAATTCCGAAATAAGGAGCCACTTGGGTAAGCGGGGATTATTTCTCCTCGGGGGCTGGCTCGGGGGCTGGGCCTTGGACCGGTTGTCGAGGGTCAATGTACGGCTCGAGGTTCTTCCCGTACTCCTCCGGCAGCTTGAGCACTGTGCGGAGTTGATCCAGTAGGACAGGGTGCATCAAGGGACTGTTGGGGCGGAACAGGTCTTCAAGCATTTCGCGCTCGAGTTCCTCGAGCGGAGGCAGTCCGACCCGGTTGGTGCTGCTGCCGATTTTTTTCTGGAACCGGTTGTGCAGTTGGATGGCAAGCGACTTGTGGCCGACAAACTGGTCATCTTCCCCGATCGCGGCGTACTGGAAGGCCTGCAGTAGTAATCCGCCAATGACCGCCTTGGTCTGGTTGTGATCGGTCTCCCCGGCGTCTTCCTGAACGCGGGAGACGCAGTACTCGTCGAGGCTCAGACCCGGAACCGGGATGGATTGGGGATATAGGTCGACCATGTATTTATACCACTTGGCCGCCTCGTCCTTGCGGTTGTACACGTAAAGGAAATAGACGGCGCTGCGGAGGAAATTCTTGTGGCCGGTGCTCATGTGCTCGGCGAGGCCTGTGTCGGTGTTGGAGGCGGTATCCTCGCGGCGCTTGGCCTCCATTTGCTCCTCGTAGGAAGCGTTGGCCTTGTCGACGAGTTCAACATTCCAGCCGT
>DASCOW010000249.1:0-7104 GCA_036012205.1 Verrucomicrobiota bacterium | reverse complement strand
TTGACCGCCTTCCGTTTGGCCAAGTTCCTCCACCTCGATCACGGTCAGGCCGTCGTTCTGTGACTGGAGCGCCGCCGTGCCCTCGGCCATCGAGGCCTCGCTGATCAGCACCTTGGCCTGAGAGTCGCCGAGGATGTAGCCGACCTCGTCCGGTGTGAGGAAATTGTTGATCGATACCACCACGCCCTCGGCTAGCAGGATGCCGAAGAGGGAGAATACAAACTCCGGGCAGTTTTTCAGCCAAAGGCCGACCCGGTCGCCCGGTTGCACGCCGTGCTCCTCCTTCAGTCGCTTGGCCAAGCCGGAGGCGATGGCATGTGCCTGTCGAAAGGTGTATTGCTCGTCACCCCAGAAAACAGCCGTTTTTTCAAGGTTTTCAGCAGTTGTTTTGGTGAATTGATTTGCCAGATTGTTCATCATCGGTCCCGTTGGGGGGGAGAGGAAAAACGGTTCCTTCGCTTCCGTCAAGCCGATGAACGGCGGTTTTGCCTTGGCAAGCGCGAAACCGCTGACACAATTGCGTCGCTTGATTGATACTCAAGTCCAGCTAAAGGAGTTTCTTCCCGAGTTACGAAAATCCAGTTGGGTCTCGCTCGATACCGAGGCCGATAGTCTGCACTCGTACCCGGAGAAATTGTGCCTGCTGCAGATCAGCCTGCTCGGCACGGACGTGCTGATCGATCCCCTGCAGCAACTTGACTTGAAGCCTCTCTTCAAGGTGCTGGCCGGTCGTGAGTTGCTTATCCACGGATCCGACAACGACTTGCGTCTTATGTATGCTGCGCAGCAGTTCGTTCCGTCGCGAATCTTTGACACGATGTGGGCCGCTCGACTGCTGGGTTTCGCTGCATTCGGACTGAACGATTTGTTGTCCAAGTTGCTTGGTATCACGCTCGACAAAGGATCGCAAAAAGCCAACTGGACGCGCCGACCACTGACCGACAGGATGGCGATCTACGCGCTCAACGACAGTCGTCATCTCCGGGCGCTGGCGGATATTCTGCGCGACGATCTCGATGCCAAGGAGCGTCTGAGTTGGCACGAACAAATCTGCAACAAACTCATCAAGGATCACGCAGTTCCCAGAGAGTCCGATCCGAATCAAGCATGGCGGATCAAGGGTTCAAGCAAGCTGAGTCGGCGCGAGCAGGCCATCCTGCGAGCGGTATGGCACTGGCGGGAGGGTGAGGCGATCGACGCCAACAAGCCGCCGTACTTCATCGTTCGACATGAGGATCTTGTCCGTCTGGCCGGGACCGTGATCAACAAAAAAACCAAGACCGCTTGGCCGGCCAAGCTGTCGAACCGCCGGTTCAAGTCTCTGCGTGATGCTGTTGGCCAAGCGCTGGATCTGCCTCCCGAGGAGTGGCCCGAGACGCCGCGCACCGTCCGCCGCCGCATCACACAGAGCGAAAAACTGTTTTACGAGTCGCTCAAGGAGTTGCGCGACAAGCAGGCCAAAGAGCTCAATATCGATCCCACACTCATCGCCAGTCGCTCCACTCTGGTGCGGCTCTCGCTCGAGGATGGAGAGGAGCGCGAGCAGATCCTCCCCTGGCAGCGGGAACTGCTCAACCTGTAGTCGTTGCAATTAAACTTTGAAAACCGAGGCTTTCCCCGGCAGTATCCACCGCCCTTTTTCAGGGAGTCAGTCAACTTTTAGCCAATGAAGCGCACGCATCACTGCAACGAAATACGAGACGAACACGTCGGCCAAACCGTCACCCTCAACGGCTGGGCGCACTCCAACCGCGATCTTGGCGGGGTACTTTTCATCGATATCCGCGACCGCGAAGGCCGCACTCAGGCGGTGTTTGACCCCAGCGACCTCCCGTCCGATCTGTTCGAGACCGCCTCGCGGCTCCACAGCGAGAGCGTCATCAGCGTCACCGGCAAGGTGCGCGTCCGCCCCGACGGCACGAAGAACGAGAAGATCGACACCGGCCTCGTCGAGATCGTGGTCGATCAGTTTGAGGTGCTCAACCAAGCTGACGTGCTGCCGTTCAGCATCGACGATCCCGAGGTTGCCGCCAAGGTCAACGAGGAACTGCGCCTCAAGCATCGTTACCTCGATCTGCGCCGGCCGGAGATGATCCACAACATGCGCCTTCGCAGTCGGGTGGCCACCGCCACGCGGGTGTTCATGGAGGAGCAAGGCTTCCTCGAGATCGAGACACCGACGCTCTTCAAAAGCACGCCGGAGGGAGCACGCGAATTTCTCGTGCCGAGCCGACTGCATCCCGGCCAGTTTTACGCGCTGCCCCAGTCGCCGCAGCAGTACAAGCAGATCCTCATGGTCGCCGGTGTGGAAAAATATTTTCAACTTGCCCGCTGCTATCGCGACGAAGACTTGCGCGCCGACCGGCAACCGGAGTTCACACAGGTCGATATCGAGATGTCGTTCATCGACCGCGAAGATATTTACGCCCTCATCGAGGGCCTGCTGGCACGCATCTGGAAAACTGCGCTCGACATCGACATCCCCACGCCGTTCCCGCGCGTCGCTTTCGAGGAAGTGATGAACCGCTGGGGCATCGACAAGCCGGACACACGTTTCGACATGGAGTTGGTGGACATGACTGACGACTTCGCCTCGAGTGAGTTCAAGGTGTTCAGCGGCACAGTGGCCAAGGGCGGCGTGGTCAAGGCGCTAAATGCCAAGGGATTTGCCTGCGTCACCCAGGGACAGATGGAGACGATGACCGACTACGCCAAGAGTTTCGGCGCCAGGGGCCTTGCCTTCATTAAGGTCGAGAATGGCGAGTGGAAGTCGCCGATCGTCAAGTTTTTCAGCGACGCTGAGAAAGCCGCGCTGCAGGAAAAACTAGCCATCGAGGAAGGAGACCTCATACTGTTCGCTGCCGATGAGTGGCTCAATGCCTGCGAGATTCTCGGCAAAATCCGCCTCTACTGCGCCGAGAAACTTTCCGAGATGGGCAAGATGAGCATCCCGGCCGACCGGTACAATTTTCTGTGGGTTGTGGAGTTCCCGCTGCTGATGTTCGACAAGGAAATGGATCGCTGGTACTCTAGTCACCATCCGTTCACCTCGCCGGTGGAGGAGGATATCACCAAGCTGACCACCGATCCCAAGGCAGTGCGCGGCCAGCATTATGATATCGTCGTCAACGGCGTCGAGTTGGGCGGTGGTTCCATCCGTATTCACCAGCGCGAGTTGCAGAAAACTATCTTTGAGGATGTGCTGCAGATCGAGGCCGACGTGGCGCAAGAGCGCTTCGGCTATATGCTCGAGGCGTTCAGGTTCGGCGCACCGCCGCACGGCGGCATCGCGCTTGGTTTTGATCGGCTCATCGCCATGCTGTGCGACTCGGAGAGCATCCGCGAAGTGATCGCCTTCCCAAAAACGGCCAAGGGTGCCGATCTCATGAGCGATGCCCCCGGCGCCGCCGAGCCCCGGCAATTGCGCGACCTGCACATCAACCTTCGAGTTCCCCAACAGGATAAGCCCAGGGCCGCGGAATAGATTCCTTCCGAACCACTGGCACACGATGCTTGACAGACGCAATCACCTGGGGTTGTTTTCCCGGTCGGTGAAGTTGTTTCGGATCATCGTAGTGTGGATTCTGGCGATCGCTTGGCTGCCGGCGACCTCGCATTGTCTGCTCGGCTCGGCGGGCTGGTTGCCGGAGTTATGCTGCGAGGAGGAGACGTCGCACGACACGAATGAGGGCGATCACGACGAGCACAACGAGTGCGATGTCTGCACGGCCATTGAGTCCGGCGACTACAACTTCAACAAGCCAACTGACTTCGATTTCAACTTCGACGCAGCTCTTGCTTGGGAGCACGTCTATCAACTTGCCCTCTTCGCATTGGCAGAGCGGGGCTTCTCACTAAGAAGTCGAGCGCCTCCCGACTTGGCTAAGCGCTGGGCCTTCATCCTTCGCGTCGCCGTCCCCGGCCGCGCCCCCTCAATTCTCGCCTAAGGAGCCGTCCGGCTTCACTTCGTTTTGGCGACTGTTCGCGGTCGTGCTGTGTCCTTTATTAACTAAAAAATATTTTGCTAAAGAAAACTCGTTACATCTTTTGCGCGTTTGGCCTCGGGCTGGGCGTGAGTTGCACCACTCCACCGGGGACGGATATTCGCGTCGCCGCCGGCTTGGCCAATGCTGTCCAGTTCCGCGACGAGGCGCTCCCGACGGACGCGTCGCCAGTCAGCAACGCGCTCGACCTTCCTGGCGCCATCAAGCGGGCGGTGCGTCAATCACCAGTGCTGCAGGCTGCCCTCGCGGAGGTTCGAGCTGCGCAGGCCGACGCCCGGCAATCGCGGCTCCTGCCCAATCCAGTGTTGAACATCGTCATTCGCCAATCGGACAGCGGCGGCGATTCTGTGACGGAGGCCGGCTTGTCGGCGGACTTGGCCGCTGTGCTGCAGACGCCACGTCGCATCCGGGCGGCCGACAACCGTCTGCGAGTCGCGAGTGCGAAGGCAGTTGGAGCGGTTCTTGACGTCATCGCCAATACAGAAAAGTGTTACCACACGGCCAACGCGCTGCGGTTGGAGGTGACGCTGTTCGAACGGAGCGCCGGCCACATCGATCGGTTGCTGCAAATCGCTCGGCGCCGACTCACTGCCGGCGAGGGGACGCGGTTGGATGTCGCCACACTCGAGGCGCGCCACGCCGAAACGCGCATAGATTTGCAGGATCGCCGACTGAGCTTGACGCACGAAAGGCTCACTCTCGCCCGCCTGCTCGGCCAGCCCTCCGGTGCAGCGGCTTGGCAGCAAACCACGCCGTTGCCTGTCGTTGCAACTGCCGGTCCAGAGGCCAGTTGGCTGACTGCTGCTCTTCGCAACCGACCGGAAATCCAAGCTGACCGGTGGCAACTGGCCACGCTCGAGGATGGTCGTGCCCTTGCCCGCTTGGCATGGCTCGAGAGCAGCGCTGCCGGTCTGGACACCGAGCGGGAGGACGACTGGTCGCTTGGCCCATCGCTGGCCGTGCCACTCCCGTTGTTCGACTGGGGGCAGGCGCGCCGGGCCAAGGCCCGCGCCTTGGCCATTACCGCGCGGCACCGGCTTACGCAAACCATGCGGCTAACTGTGCAGGAAGTCCGGCAGGCTCACGTCGCGCAGGCCAGACTTGCCACCGCCGCCGTGCAGGCTCGCGAGCAGTTGACACCGCTTCAGCAACAGCGGGTTGGCTTGGCCCGTGCCGTTTACGAGAGCGGCCAGTCGGAGATCACGCCTCTGTTACTGGCCGAACTCGATCTGCAAAAAGCTCAACTGCGAAGAGTCCAACTGGAGCTTCGGGCGGCTGTAGCTGCGATCGAACTCCGTCGCGTCTCGGGAGGTGGGGGAGCACACGCGTCTCGCGTGTGGATTCCGGCGTCCACGCCGGAATCATCCAGCGGCAATACATGGATTGAGCCTTGGGAGGGACGCCCAGGGCGATACGCGATGGCCCGTACACTCCGCCAAATTCAACCAATGACGCTTCAGTTTGTCGAATCCACCACAAAAGCATCAACACAGAAACAATGAAATCAATTTTCACATTTTTAACCATCGGTACGATGGCTTTTTGGCTTGCGGCTTGCAACGACGTACATGATCACGACCACGGCCACGACCACGGCGAGCATGATGACCACGACGATCATGCCGAGCCGCACGCGGACGAGATCGTCCTCTCTGCAGCGGCGATTGAGCATCACGGTATCGCGCTTGGCCAAGCGGAGCAGCGCGAGTTGCGCGAGACCTTTTCGGCCCCAGCACGGCTGGCGTTCAACGAGGATGCCTTGGCCCACGTTGGCACGCTGGTGAGCGGTCGTGTGTCGCGTCTGGCCAAGGGCGTCGGCGAACCGGTTGCCGTCGGAGATTTGCTGTTTGTGATCGACAGCGCCGAGCTTGGCGCGGCGCAGAACGATCATCTCGCTAAGCTGGCGCAACTGGCCGCTGTCACGACAGCGTTCCAGATTGCGGAACACTATTTTCAATCCGGCAAGGAGCTTGTCGCCGCCGAGGCGGTTTCGCGGGCTGAGGTGCAACAACGAGAGGTCGCCATGCGGAGTGCCGAGGCTAAGTTCAAGTCGGCTCGCGCGGCATTGGCCAGCGGGCGTAACCGGCTGCAGTTATTTGGCATGATCCAGCCGGACATCACGCGGCTCGAGGAGACCGGGGCGATCCGGCCGCAAGCCGAGGTGCGTGCACCCATTGCTGGTATGGTGGTCGAACGCGACGTCACGCTAGGGGAGACGGTCAGCCCGGAGCAGTCGCACCTGTTTGTCGTGGCCGGCTTGGGCAACCTTTGGCTGTTCGTGGAGGTGCCGCCCGCACGGGCGGCTGCGCTGAAGGCGGGCCACGCCGTGACGCTGACCGATCCGGCGACCGGCCGAAGTGCTGCGGCTGTGCTGGATTACGTCAGCCCTGTTGCCACGTCGGGGGCGCGCACAGTTCGGGCGAGGGCGGTCGTGGACAATCATGCCGGCTCATGGCGGCCCGGTATGTTTGTCACGGCCAAGCTGTCGGTCCACGCCGCAGCCGTACGATCGGTTGCCGTCCCGATCAAGGGTGTGCAGGACATCGGTGGGCAATCGGTAGTGTTCGTGCCGGTGCAGGGTGAGGCGAACACGTTCGAGGCGCGCGAGGTGGCGCTTGGCCCCGAGATCGACGGCTGGAGATCGGTGAAGCGCGGCTTGGTGGACGGCGAGGCCCTCGTTGTTCGAGGCGCATTTCTGCTGAAGGCCGAGCTTGGCAAGGCCATGGCCGGCCACGATCACTCGCACTAAAGAGGGAGTCCGCATGATTGAACGAATCCTAAAATACTCTGTCGAACGGCGTCACTGGGTGGTGGCGTTGACGCTCGCTGCTGCTTTGTTCGGAGTGTGGTCGTTATCGCAGTTGCCGATTGACGCCGTGCCGGACATCACCAACAAGCAGGTGCAAATCAACGTCGAGCATCCGGCGTTTTCGACGAGCGACATCGAGCGGTTGGTAACGTTCCCGCTCGAGACGGCGCTCGCCGGCATCCCGGGGCTGGAACATACGCGGTCGATATCGCGCAACGGTTTCTGTCAGGTGACGGCGGTGTTTGATGACGCGGTGGACATTTACTTTGCTCGACAGCAAATCAACGAGCG
>DASCOW010000248.1:0-1946 GCA_036012205.1 Verrucomicrobiota bacterium | reverse complement strand
GAGGCCCAACTCAAGCCGGGGCATAAGATTGAAATCGATGTGCCCTCGAGTGAACTGCTCTGGCCCCAGGTCGAGAAGGCCATCGAGCAGGGAGGCCTGCAGCCGGGGGAAGTATCGCTTTTGATCCAGGCGGACAAGGCAGTGCGCCATGAGGTGATCATTGATTTGTGCACGATGGCCGGCAAGATAGGGATCGGGCGTGTGCTGCTGGCCTCGCGGCCGCCGGATTTTGTCCGGCCATTTGATCCGGAACTCAAGACGGAGCCGTGAGCGACGAGCCATCAACCAAACAGCCTGTGGAGGGTTGGTCCAATCAAGCCATTGGCATCTGTGTGCTGATCGTTTTCGCGTTGCAGTTGGGCATTCTTTTTTGGCTGGGGCGCACTCCGTTTAAAGTGCGGGCGCATACCGTAAACGAACCGATTCGGCTGATGCCACAGATTCAACTTGTCTCTGACAGTGGACCGGGGGCGGCGTTCAGCGACCCGACCCTGTTCTCCCGCCCGAACCGGCGCGGTTTTTCCGGCACGGCTTGGCGGCGGTTTGCCGGGGTGGAACATCAACTCATCGACTGGGATGAAACACCACGCCTGCTGGACAACCAACCGGCTGTGCTGGGCGGTGCATTTCGAGCGGCGCTGCCGGATCATCTGGCGTTTGTGTCGGACATCCCGGCCAAGCGCTTGGCCAAGCCAGCGCCAGTCGAACCGCCACCTCTGACGATCCGCGCTGGCTCCGAGTTGCAAATCCGTGGCGGCTTGGCCAAGCGGCCCCTGGTGCGCCAAGTGTCCGTCCCGGCGCTTCCGCACAACGAGGCGCTGAGGCGGACTTGTGTCCGGGTCGGCGTGAACACGGACGGCTATGTGGTATCTGCCACGATCACGGATCCTCCGGCCGAGGGTGATGCATTTCAGGCGGGAGCAGATCGGCGGGCGTTTGATCTGCTGCGGGGTATCCGGTTTGAGCCTGCGAAGCGAATCCGATTCGATCGTCCCGACCGACCCGGTGAGTTGGAGTGGGGCGAAGTGCTGTTTCATTGGCGGACGATTGCGCCAGCCAAGCCATCGGCCGCTCCCGCCCCGCCGTCGATTTAATGTTCCTCGACCAAGTCATCTTCCTATGCTTCGCCGTTGTGACCGGTGTGCTGGGCGTGTTCGTGTTGCTGAATGAATTCCGGCGCAAACGCTTCGAGCCGGAGCCCACCGAGGATCGAGTGTTTCGGTGTGAAGATTGTGCCTACGTCTACACGGATGACCCCGATGTGGATCGATCCCGCTGCCCGGAGTGCGGACTGTTCAACTCTCCGTTTGTGTTTTGAGAAGCCGAAAAGCTTGAAACTAAAAAAACACACTCACCGCTCGTAAACGATCATCGCCGCGAAGTCCGGCAGGTACTTTTGGGTGGTGGGATCAAAGTGCGAATAGTTGAGTGAGTGCACGCTGATAATCTGCTCACGGGAAAACTTTTCGAGGAACTGGTTGACGGTTTCGTCGAACTTGTCCAGCCCCAGCTCGATGCAGTCGCCTCGCTTGATGGTTTTTACGCAGATTTTGCCGTCGCCGGTGATTTCCTCCTTCTGCTTCTGTTTGCCGGTTTTTTTTAGCAAATCCTCTCCACCCTCGTGCACCGGCACGGCCAGTTTCTTGGCCTCCGGCTCCGACGCAGTCACGGGAGGGGCGGGCTCGGACTCAACCCGTTGCACGTTTTCGTCGCCTGCTGCGGGGATATTGATCGGTTTGCTGCAGGAGGGGCAGTCGATTTTCGAGCCGGTGAGGCTCTCGTCTGTGGTCAGGTTTTGTCCGCATTGCGGACAGTTGAAGTTTAAGTCTGCCATAGTGCTTGATTCCGTTGCTGAACAGCGGAATGCTGCGCCTCCCGCTTTCGCTTGGCTAGCCCTAAACTGCACATTTTCGATTGATTTTTCAGCCATCTGATGACAGTTTTAG
>DASCOW010000247.1:0-1806 GCA_036012205.1 Verrucomicrobiota bacterium | reverse complement strand
AGGCATCGATCTGATGCCCAAGGCGCTCAATCCCTGACTCTCCCAAAATCTTGCTGGTCAAACGGCGCGTTTCCCCTGACTCTCACCGCGCATTTTGACAACGTATACAGGAACTTACACCGCCTTGGTCACGCCATTTCGCAAGGGACGCGTTGACGAGCAGGCATTTCTAAAACTCTTTCAGGAGCAGGTACGAGGCGGAGTTGATGGGGTCGTCCCTGTAGGAACCACCGGCGAGTCGCCGTCGCTTGGTTTCGCCGAGCACATCCGGGTCATTGAGCTTGCCGTGCAGGCGGCGAAGGGCAGGGTAAAAGTCCTCGCGGGTACTGGTGCTAACTCCACCGCCGAGGCGATCCACCTCACCAAAGCCGCCGAGGCCGCTGGAGTTGACGGATCACTACAGGTCGCCCCCTACTACAACAAGCCCACGCAGGAGGGCGTGTTTCAGCATTTCAAAAAGATCGCCCGCGCCACCAAGTTGCCGATCATCCTTTACAGCATCCCCGGTCGGTGCAGCATCGCTATCGAGGTGTCGACTGTTCAGCGCCTGACCAAGGTGTGTAAAAACATCGTCGGCATCAAGGAAGCGGGTGGCGATGCTGATCGCGTCAGTCGGCTCCGCGCCGCGCTCGACCAGCGATTCACCATACTGAGCGGTGACGACGCGCTGACGCTGCCGTTCATGGCCGTCGGGGCTGAGGGGGTTATCAGCGTGGCATCAAACATCATCCCGCGGCAAATCGCAAAAATGGTTGACGCCTACGCCACCGGCAAACCCGACGCAGCACTCAAGCTGCACCAAAAATACTATCCGATGTTCAAGGATCTGTTTATCGAGACCAACCCTGTGCCGACGAAGGCTGCCCTGGCCATGCTGGGCAAATGCGAGGAGGAATACCGCTTGCCGCTCTGCAAAATGTCGGTGGCTAACCGCGCTCAATTGGCCGGGACACTTAAAGCCTGCGGTGTGCTAAAAAAATAACCACCATGACCAAGGTAATTATCAACGGGGCCAAGGGCCGGATGGGCGAAACACTACTCCGGTGCGGTGAGGCCAATCCCGACATCGAGATCGTCGCAGGGGTTGATGTTGGTGACGACTTGGCCGGGACGATTGGGCAAACGGATGTAGTAATTGACTTCAGCTTTCACGAGATCACCCGGCCTACGGCCGAGCTTTGTGCCTCGCACAAAAAGGCGTTGGTCGTCGGCACCACCGGACATTCCGACGAAGACAAGGAGGCAGTACTGAAGTTGCAATTCGAGATTCCCATCGTGTGGGCCTCCAATTTTTCAACCGGGGTTAACACCCTGTTTTGGCTCACACGAAAGGCGACTGAGGTGCTGGGAGCGGACTTCGACCTCGAAGTCGTTGAGATGCATCACCGCCTCAAGCGCGACGCGCCCAGCGGCACCGCCGCCACACTCGCCGGGATTCTGGCAGAGGTGCGAAAGATATCACTCGAGAAGGAACTACGCCACGGCCGCGAAGGTGTTGTCGGCGCGCGGACAGATTCCGAGGTCGGGATGCACTCGCTGCGGGGCGGTGACGTGGTCGGTGACCACACCGTGGTGTACGCTGGAAACGGCGAGCGGCTTGAGTTGACCCACAAGGCAGCCAGTCGCGACACGTTTGCGAACGGCGCACTCCGTGCCGCCAGCTGGGCCTGTTGCCGGGAGCCTGGGCTCTATAATATGGAAAACGTCCTTGGCCTTGAATGATTTTTGAAAATGAAACTGCGATCTCGAGCTCTCGTTGCCTGCGCGTTTGTCGCGGGCTTTTTTTTAGGCGATGCCCAGCCCTTG